>NZ_CEVXFV010000074.1:0-17017 GCF_982396655.1 Cellulosilyticum sp.
ACACAAAAAAATATCCCGTATTTATACGGGTTACGGCGTTTCGCAAACGCCTATAATATTTTTATATAGGGAGGAAAAATAAAATGAACCTAAAAAAGAAAGGGTGGATTACAGCCAGTTTAATATTATCTACATTAATTACCACATCTATTATAGGAGCAACTTATGCTAAAAATAATACTATTAATACAACATTTACAAATATTTTTGATGATAGCAATCTGAAAAGCAAATATGAGAATATCAACAAAGAATTCAATATTAACAAGCAAATTGATATTGAGGGTTTACTGGCAAATGATTTAAGCATAAAAAAGGATAATACCCAAGTTCTTATTATACATTCACATCCTAATGAAAAGTACGCTGTAGATTTAGAAGGGAATCAAGGTAGTGTTATTGATGTAGGAGATAAACTAGAAGAAATACTAGAAAGTAAATACAATGTATCAGTCATACATCTCAAGGATGATAATATAACGGAACCATCTAATATAACAGAAGCGTATAAAGTAGTAGGAGCAAGGGTTCAGAAAATACTTAAAGAAAATCCATCTATTGAAGTCATCATTGATATACATACAGATGGAGGTATAAAACCTACAGCAACAATGATAAGAAATAAATCTACAGCTAAGATTAATATTAATAATGGATTATGTATAGATACAGAAGTAGGTACTATTGGGAGTCTAAAAGAATATCCTAATCCATATATTTATCAGAACTTGAGCTTAAGTACTCAAATTAAAGTAAGAGGTGATGAAATGACTCCTAATTTAATAGAACCTATTACCTTGTTAAGTAATAGATATAGTTTATATATGTTACCTAAGTCTTTACTGATAGATGTAGGGAATAATATGGATACGCTTGAGACAGCAGAAAATGCAATCGAACCATTTGCGGAAATACTAGTAGATGTATTAAAGTTTAATAAGTCAGAGGAATAAGTTGTGGATGAGAGGTATTTGACGTTTTATAAATCAAAAAAATAAAGGGTTTATTTTTAAGGAAATATTGTTATAATATAAGTATAAAAAGAAATGCTCAGTAGCTACCAACTACTAAGCATTCCTAAAGTGAGACGTTTGTTTTATTTTAGGGCTATTGGATTATAAAAATAATATATTTAGAACACAGACACTACTTCTTGCCGGATGGAGTGTCTTTTTCATTTTTGGTTTCAAAACTTAGTTTGAAACCTTTTAGACTGCCTTCAAGGTTGAATTTATTAATATAAATGCCCTTAAGGACATAAACAATAGTAATAGTTAAAATAGCTAAAACTATGATTATCATTAGTATCATATCCAATACCACCCCCTTTGCACTATGATGAATAAATCACCAATAGCCCAAGGAGGAGAAAACGTTCAAAACCTCCGTAGCCATCCATCTACGGTTAATAAGTTTAAATACTGGAATAGTATACCATAATAAGTTAAATGATAATAGGAGTAGCTGTTATATTTTTACATATAGGTGTTATCACTTGCTAATGGAACGGTGAACCGTACTACTAGTGTCTACGGTTTTTAGAAGATTAATTTAAATAAGGAACAAAAATAGAGACCCAGAACTGAATTTAGTTCTGGGTTTAATATAATTAAATATAAAATCAATATTGACTTTAATTATGTTAAAGAATATACTTAGTATTATTAAAGTTTGGAGGATTAAGATGGCAATAGAGATAATCCCAGAATGGATGAGAAATCTAGAAGATGAGGATATAGCATTTATTAAAAAGTTTGTTTTAGCTTCGGGCTCTTTAAAGGAAGTAGCCAATCAATACGGTGTGACTTATCCAACAGTAAGATTGAGATTAGATAAGTTGATACAAAAAATTGAAATTAATGAGCAAGGTGCTAATGAACCATACATTGCATTGATTAAGCGTTTAGCTGTTAATGAAAAGCTAGATTTTGACACAGCTAAAATCTTGATTACAGAATATAAACGAATGAGGGGAGAGGAAAAATAAAATGAAGAGTAATATAACAATAACTCTATTATTATTACCATGTATAGGAATAGCATTACAAGTATATTTGTCAAAAAGAAAAAATAAGTGGTTAGGACTTATCTTGCCCGGTGTTTGTGTAATGTTTTCGCTCTTTGCAGTCTTAGGGATGGTAGCCTTTTCTAGTGTTACAACACAAGTAACAACAGTAACCGAGAATGGAGAAATTGTTGAGCAAATAGTAGATGAAGGGAAAAATGAACCATTAATGAGTACTTCAGCAATGATACTATCAGCTGGTACAACTTTTGTCATGTATAATATACCTACGTTAATTTTAATAGGTATTTACGTTGGATGTAGAGAAAAAAATAAAAAGAATTTACAATTAGAGAAGATGAACATACAAGATTTAGAATGACGATACGAATTAATCAAACCCTTAAATATATATTATATTTTTGAAATAACCTTTAGGAGCTAGTCTCTTAGAGGTTATTTTTATTTGCACAAAAGGAAGGGGGAGTAGCACATGCGATATCTTATAGCATTTGGAGCAGGGCTCATCATTACAACAGGATTTTGTTTCATCATCGCAGAGTAAGGAGTAGTAATAAAATCAATACGTGACAAAGGAGTAACTAGAGATGATAACATTTTTAACAGTAGCAACAGCTACTACATTAACTGAAGCATTTAGTGCAGGAGCAGTTTTAGGACTTGGAATCTTTTCAACTATTAAACATAAGAAGGCTCCACATTCTAAAATTAAAGTAAAGTGAGGTGGGACTAGTGATTGAATTAAAAACATTAAAGGATTGCATAAGCAAAAGAGCTGAAATCAATTTCTTACCACTACAGGTACAAGCGAAGATAACAGAAATACTTGAAATGTTAGATGAAGCATACGGTACTGGTGATTCAAGGATTTTTGAAGGAGGAAAGGTAATTGTACTGGAAGATGAGCAAGAAGCATTAAACATACATCAAAGGTACAATCTAAGGGACAATGAGTTTGTAGAGATTTTACAAGAAAATTACTTATTCATACTGATACCTTGGGGAACAGAGAACAACATCGCCATCATAAGTAAGGAAAAGTGGGTAAAGCAATTCATTAATTAATATTTACTAATAATAATTGAAAGCAAACAATAGCAATTAATAAGTGGGACATCCCCAAGGAATTCCCAAGAAAGGGGAAGTAATAGTGCTAAGAAAAACAACAAATATCTTTACTTCCCAATCGTCCCACTTAAAATAAATTCATAAACCTAAAAAGAAATTTGAAACATATCTAAATACATAAAATCTGTGTAAGAAAAAATTTTAAAGGGGAATAAGGGGAGATAACTTGAAAGACAGTAACACCAATAACTTGAGATGTCCCCTGTAAGGGGACTCTAAGTGGGAAGAAACATTAGAAAAATTGACTACTGATAAGGTGTACATACCATACTTAAATCATTTTTAATCCTCTTCGAATAGAAGACATTGAAATTCCCAATAAGTTAGGATATTTTTCAGGATAATCCTGTACATAACGATAAAGCACAGTAGGACTTGTTGAATGAATTTCATCGGAAAGTAATAAAATACTTTGAACAACATCAGCAGTTAATTTCCTCTTTGGGCGTCTATTAAGCTCATCAACAAGAGGTTGTACATAAGTCGGATAATACTGGTTAATGAGGTGTTCAGCATCATCGTAGTGAGAAATGTACTGATTAATGAGGGATTTAGCATTATCAGATAAATTTTTTTTAAAATAGGTGCAATAACGAGAAATGGTATTTTCGTGGACATCTAACTCTAAAGCAATTTGTTTTTGTGTTAAGCCTTGAAAATACTTAAGTTTAAGTAATTCTTTTACATCATCATGAGTTAACATAGTATGCCTCCTTTTTAGTAGCATACCACAAAATCACAATCTTAGTGAAAAAAGTATTGATGGAACATATATATATAGGACGCCTCATGAAAGTTCTATGAAAAATCATACTAAGTAGGAGGGTTACGCATGAGTAACGCAGTTAAACACAGATACGTGAATGTAGAAGAAAGAAATGATGCAATTTACATGTACGATTCAAATGATGAGAAGTACAGATATCTTTGTAGATACCTAAATGTTAATCAAGTGACAAAAGATATTTTAACAGGAGATGTCTCAGTTGAACTTAGCTATACTTATAAAGGTGATTACAAGACGATGATAGTTGAGAGAAGTGTCTTTACTAAAAATAGGTTGCTAAATGCATTACCAAGTAAAGGGGTAGATATTACAGAAAACAATGTGGGTAAAGTGCTTAACTATCTTCTTGCACAAGAAGAAGATGCACCACACATTAATTCCCATAAAAAATTGGGTTGGTCAGAAATAGATGGTGAAGAAGTCTACCTTCATCAACAAGTAATAGGTGGTACAATTGAGTCTACGTACAGGGGTGACTTAAATGTTGAACCTAAAGGGGCCTACAAAGAGTGGAAGAATGTTATTACAACACATGTTCTTGGCCATAAGTACTTGGAATTAGCTTTAGTGCTTGGATTTTCATCACCTATTGCTTCAAAGCTACGTAAGCTATTGGGGTTAGATGTACTATTTTTTCACATTTACGGAAGGTCTACAACAGGTAAAACGACAGCTCTTATTGTAGCAACCTCAGCATTTGGCTATCCAAGTAAAAATAATAAAGGACTGATAAAAACATGGTCAGCTACAGATAATGCTATTTTAGGTTACTTAACAGGGCTACATGGTATTCCAATGGCAATAGATGAAGCTTCCATGCGAAGTAATAAAGATTACACATCGATGATTTACCAACTAACAGATGGCTTAGATAAAGCAAGAGCACAAAAGGATGGTAGTGTAAGAGAACGCAAAGAATTCTCAGGTACATTACTGTCTACTGCTGAGAATTCCATGTTAAGTGGCAGTAGCCATAACAATGGCCTACGTGTTAGGTTAATTGAACTTGGACAGATGCAGTGGACAGAATCTGCTGACCAAGCTACATCAATAAAAGAAGGTCTATTAGCAAACTATGGTCAAGCTGGACAAAAGTTTGTAAAAGTATTTCAAAAGCTTACAGATGAACAAGTCATACAACTTTTCAACGACTCAAAAAAATACGTTAACGAACTCATCCCTAAAAGAGATGAGTTGACAGAACGCATTAGTGAAAAAATAGCAGTCATTCATATGACAGCAAGATTGGTAAGTAAAATTTTCAGTTTAAATCTAGAAGTAGCTGCAATTGTTGACATACTCATACAAGCAGATGCAAAGCAATTAGAGGAAAGAAATCTAGGTGAAAAGGCATATGAATGTATTAAGGAAGCAGTACTAAAAAATCTTAATAAATTCATTCATAAGCCACAATTAGAAAGTTTTAATGTCCAAAATAAACAGTACCAAGATAATGAAATTCCAAAAGGTGAAATCATTGGTAAGATAGAGATGGATAAGAAAAAAATGAAGCAAATACTCATTTTTAAGCATGAGTTAGAGAAGATATTTCATGAGCATCATTTTTCAGATGTGAACACTATCTTAGATACTTGGCGTAAAAGAGGTGTCATTGAGACTGACCCAGATGGTAAGTTTACGAGAAAACGAGTGCTTTATAAAGGAACTTCACAACGAGTAGTGGTCATTAACGTTGATAAAGAGTACGATCAATACAAACCTAAAACTGAATAATAAATGCAAAGAGTATGAGGGTTAGCAATAGCCCTCATTTTTGTGTTGAAAAATAAAGTTCTAATAAATTGTTTAGAGGAGATTTGAGATGAAAAAGGAACAAATGGCAGATTACCAAAGTATCTTAGATACATTAGCAACCATTATTGTGGAACACTTACAAAAAGGAGATGAACGAGATGATAAATAATACAGTACTAGAACAAAAGGTGGTTAGAGCAGTAGGTTACATCAGAGTTTCAACACAAGAACAGGCAGAAGAGGGATACTCATTAGAAGCTCAGCAAGACCTTATAAGAAAGCATTGTGAAAAGGAAGGAAAACACCTTGTGACTATCTACGCTGATAAAGGCATCAGTGGCAAATCAACCAAAGATAGAATTGCTTTAGAAGAGTTACTAGAAGAAAGTACACAAGGAGTCTTTGATGAAGTCATCGTTTGGAAAACAAGTAGATTAGCTAGAAATACCCTAGACTTACTTCAAATTACAAAGAAGTTAGAGGAAAACCAAGTAGAAGTGAAAAGCCTTTCAGAAAGCTATGATTTAGGAACATCACAAGGAAAGCTCATGATGGGTGTACTTGGTATCATAGCAGAATTTGAAAGAAACGTCATTGTGGATAATCTTAAAATAGGCATGAATGCTAGAGCAAGACAGGGGCTAAAAAATGGGGGGAAATTACTGGGATACAGATCGGAAGGAAGAGGGCGAGATAGTAAACTTGTGATTATCCCAGAAGAAGCACAACTTGTAAGGTTAATCTACAAAATGTATGCAGAAGGTAAAGGCTACAAAGCCATTACAACCTATATCAATAAGTTAGGTTACAAGACAGTAAGAGGTAATCCATTTAGTACTACTGGTGTTAAAGAGATACTGAAAAATCCAACGTACATTGGGAAAATTCGATACAATCGATACACAGACTACGCCAATAAGCGAAGAAAAGGGAGCAATGAGAACTATATCTTGGCAGATGGTAAACATGAACCAATCATTGATAATGATACATGGAATAAAGTACAGGCCATACAGGACAATAATAAGGGTAAATACATTCCAAAGTACAAAGGAGAGTTCCCACTTACAGGCATCTTGAGATGTCCAGCTTGTGGTAGTGGGATGGTAGCATCTACGACAGTGAATACATTAATAGATGGAACAAAAAAGACTCTCCGTTACTACACTTGTGGCAGACATAAGAGTCAAGGAGCATCCGTCTGTAAAGCCAATTCAGTAAGAGCTGACTACGCAGAAGAATATGTCATGACAAAGCTACAAGAAATCTTTCAAGACGAAACACATCTTACAGCACTTGTAGAGAAAATCAATACAGATAATGCCTCTAAAATACAACCTCTTAAAGACAAGGAAAGTAGCTTGATGAATCAGATTGAAACAAGTAAGGTACGAAAGAGTAGAGCTTTTGAATTGTACGAGGATGGCATTGTTGATAAAGTAACACTAAGTAGTCGAATTGACATCATAGACCAACAACTTAGCCAGCAACAAGAAGAACTCAAGCAGGTTCAAAAAGATTTAAGAGAAACATATGTTGGAAAAATACCATATGATGCAGTTCATCATGCACTCAAGGACTTAAATACCTTACTACAACAAGCAAAACCTGAACAACGTAAACTCTTTTTACAATTGGCAATTGAACATATTTCAGTTGAAGGTGGACGCATAAAGAAAATACACATACATTTTAATGAATCATTACAAAGTACCATCAATAGTCACTTAAATGAAACAGGAGAATCCTTAATCGAGGGTTCTCCAATATCTTTTGTTTTCAGAGTAGCAATTTGATTGTACAATGAAGATAATAACAAAAACCGTAGATAAATAAGTACGGTGAACCGTATCATAAGTAAATGATAGCTTAGAAGTAAGATTACAGAATACTGATTTTTCAATGAAATTGATAAGGAAAAAAGTAAAGAGTTTACTATAAAGATGCTAAGAATCTTGAATTAGGCCAGGATTACATTTGTCGTAAATCATATCCTAAGAATGAAATAAGTTGTAGATTAAAGGATCGCATAATGAGATTAGCTGAGTATGAAAAACTATATAATATATGTATATAAGAAGTTTATTAAAATAGGGCTATTGAATTGAATTTAAAATATAAGAAAAGACACTACTTCTTGTTGGATGTAGTGTCTTTTCCTATATTTTAAATTTTAGCGTAAACCACAGTTTAGATTTGTTAGATGAAGTTCGCCGTCATTAGAGATTTGTGCACCGAAAGTAATAGAACTATTAGGTGGAATAGTTGCATTGAAGTCTTGATTTTGTATAGTAATAACATTTTCTTGAGTTGTAAATTTGGCATTCCAAAGATTTGTAATCACTTCTTCTTCATCAAGAGTACAGTCTACAATCCAATTGGTAATAGGAAAGTCATTGTGATTAGTAAGTGTAAAATCAACATTTGAACCAGTATCATACTGGCCAGTTATATTAAAGGTTACCTCTAGGTTAGAAGCAATATGTTCTTTAATAACTTTAGTAAGCTCATCGCTAAGTGCTTTTTGGGTTTCTACTCTTGGATGTTCATAAATTTCATAAGGGGTATATTCATGGAAACGGTAATAAAATACGTTTGTATCCCCATTAGCATTTAAAGTTTCTACTGCAGATTTAATGGGTTCAGCAATACTAGGTGAATCATTAATGCTAGGTGGTGTAGTAACACAAAGGATTGTAGCAAGAGGATATTGACTACGAATCGTATTAATGAATTGTATATATTCAGTCTTGAAATCTCCTTGAATACCATATTTAATATCATTGCCACCTAGAGAAATAATCACATAATCAGCAGGGGTACTTTGACTAAAGTCCCAAATATAAGATTTATTATCAGGCCCTATTTTCCAATCTGTAGGTCCACCAGCTTGATTCCAAAGCATTTTCATATTAAGGCCAGGAATTGAGCTATTTGTAAGACCTACACCACCTTGAGAAATACAAGAATAATCAGCATTTAAATTTCTAGCTGTAATAGCAGGAAAGGCAAGATAGTTATTCCATGTAGAAAATTCACTAAAAGGTTCGCGTTCTAGCTTTAATGCTTTTAGCTCTTCATCGGTTTTATCAAGGTAGGTAGGTGCTTCAACAGCTGCACCAGATAAAATAGAATCCCCATAAAACTCTATTTTAAGTAAGTCTTCTTCCTCAGGTGATGCCAATTCTTTATACTTATCTAAAGAAATTCCCTTTAAAGTAATAGGTCCAGCATTACCATCTGAACGTTTAAAGATTTCTAGTGTATGTACCGTATCTTCTAATCCGTCTTCTAAAAGAATATAATCGGTAGATCTATCACATTTAATAGGTTCTAATTGTTTGCCATCAATAAATACATTAATATAATTGGCATCAGGGTAATCATTTGGCATATTTTCTAGATAAATTCCTACAGAAGTACCTTGGAAATTGGTTTTAATAGAAGTACCAGGCCAACAAATGGAGATGGCATCTTTACCTGTTTGATAAGAACGTCCAATATAATGAATACGAGAATCTGTCGCAGGGAAAATAGTATTTTCTGAAGTAGTGGCATAAAGTAAAGGATTAGTATTTAATAATGCAAAACTGGCAATAGGTAGTATGAATTTTAAAAATGATTTTTTAAGTAACATATATAACCTCCTAAATAAGTTTGATTATATTATATAAAATAATGGTGTCATAATAAGGGATTATGTTTAAGATGGGTTGTATAAGTGTATAACAGAAATAAATAAATGAATTTATAAGAAGCATTGAAAATAAAAAACTAAGATGTTATGTGATTAAGCATAATAGAAACTTGGTGAAGAAGGGTGACAACCTGCTAAGAGCTAGTGGAAATGGGATAGATTGATAACAAATGCTTTAAAATTTCTAATTATGAAGGGCAGGAGCAGCAAATTCCATACCAAAATTGGAAGAGGTAGAAGCTTAAGCCTTTAAACGTATACTATCTCATCTTTAAAAATAACCTTGATATTAAACATATGCATGAAGGCTAGAAGGTTAATAAGGAAAAGCAATAATATGAAACGATATGGGCAGACATCAATTGTAATGAGGTGAGCTGCTCTTTTGTTTTGCAATAAAGAAAAAACTTTCAATTGCTGTTGTTTGTAAATTATGGAAATGTTGCAATTGCTTTTGTAATAATGATAAGGGGACAGGAAAATATCATATAGATTGGAGAGAATAATGAAGTTAAAGAGAAAATGTGTGAGTATATTGGTAGCTATAAGTATAGCTGTAATGTCAGCTGGTTGTGAAAAAATCAATAATAGTAATGAGATAGAAAGTTATGCCGCTGAGGAAATAGAGTTTAATTATGATTCAGAAACGATATTATTAAAGCAGTATCCTACTTTTTCAAAGGGAACGTCTATAGAATTTACATATGATTTTGATTGCAAGGAATATGAAGAACTACTTAAGAAATACCCTATTGAAGAAATTGCTGGTGAAGGTAGTGAATTTGAAAGGGTATTACGTTTGACACATGAGTATTCGGGAAGACTGGCACATAAAAGTAATTATGATAATGCAATAGCAGAAAATGCACTTGCCCTACTAGAGCATAGTTTAGATCAACCAGACAATGGGATTAATTGTAGAGCAAAAGGTGAAATTTTAAATGAGATGTGTCTTGCACTTGGCATTTATTCAAGACGTGTAGCTATTAATCCATATTCTGCAATAGATAACGATAGCCATGTGGTAAATGAAATATTTGACACACAGAGAAATAAGTGGATTAAATATTTAGAGTTACTGCTGGCTGCTGCAAAGTCAAAATGGGATATAAGTGACTCTATGCTATATCAGCATATTAAGCAAAAGGATGGAGAAGAATCGTTTACAGAACATATGATAGGTGGGTTATTGGCAGGAATCCAAAATGATGATAGTTGTACGTTCTTAAAGACAGAGCCTAGGTTTTTAGAAATAGTTAATAAGTACAATTTCCTAAAACGTATTGACATTAACGTTACGTGAAACCTTATATTAATAGCAGGAGGTGTCTGGATTGGAATATACAATAAATAATCTCTCAAAATTAGCAGGAGTAAGTACAAGGACCCTTAGATATTATGATGAGATAGGACTTTTAAAACCTAAAAGAATAAGCACATCTGGATATAGGATATATGGGGAAGATGAGGTTAATTTACTTCAGCAAATATTATTTTATAAAGAACTTGATTTATCTCTAGAAAAAATAAGGTCCATAGTAAATAGTGAAGATTTTGATTGTGTAGCGGCACTATATGAGCATAAAAAAAATTTACTAGAAAGACAAAAGCAGATTGAGAAATTATTAAATAATGTAGATAAAACATTACTATCGTTAAAAGGAGAAGAGGAAATGTCCAATAGAGAAAAATTCGAAGGGTTCAAAAAAGATATTATACAGAATAATGAAGAGAAGTATGGGAAAGAAATAAGAAAAAAATACGGAGACGAGAAGGTAAATGAAAGTAATAAAAAGTTTGCTGGTTTAAGTGAAGAACAATATAAAGAAAGTGAAAGAATACGAATCGAAATTAATGAAAAATTATTAGAGGCTATGAAGACAAATGATCCATCAAGTGAATTAGCTATGGAAGTTGTAAGACTTCATAAAAAATGGTTAGAATACTTTGCAGCTTATGGACCTGAAGCTCATTTAGGCTTAGGACAAATGTATGTGGATGATTCAAGGTTTACCAAGTATTACGATGAAAATGTAAAACCAGGTGCTGCTAAATTTTTGAGTAGGTCTATAGGCGCATTCTATAATGCGGTATTTGATGAGAATACTTGGCAATGGGTGATTTTATAGGAGCTGAAGAAAAATTGCATACTTTGTGGTTATGTAACTCATAATAAACCTGTACGTATTAAAAACGCATAACACAAGGAGGAAAAATCCATGCCTAAGATAAGTTGTAGTGTAGGTTCTTGTTCTTATAATCAAGGTGGTATTTGTGATGCAAGTGTCTTGAAGATTGTAGGAGATAAAGCAAATATCACAGAGCAAACAAGTTGTAGTACTTATAACAATAATCAAGAAGTTAGTAATTCCTTAAATAATGAGGTTAAAAGAGGCGAAACAGAAACAATACTTTGTGAGGTAGAAACCTGTGTTTATCATAACCAAGATCACTGCAGACTAACTGATGGTATTGAAGTAGGTCAGTTAGGTGAAGTAGAAACTTATAGAGATACAGACTGTCTAAGTTTTGACCGTAAATCACTCTAAAGTATAGTGCATTAAAAAACTGTCATAGGACAGGCTTAGTAATGATTCGGTAAAATATAAGATGCAAACAGTAGTTGTAACTGGATTTATATTAGAATAAATATAAATTCAGCTACAGCTATTTTTTTATATCCATTGCATATGTGTTTACACTGCTTTTTAGTCGACTTAAAAAGGTATACATATGAAAAGATAGAAAAATTTATAGGATTTTATAAAAGAAATAAGTTAAACTAAGAGATGATAGAAAGATAGAAAGAAAGTAAGATAGAAAAAAGGGTAAAATTTTATAGGTGATAATATGAATAGTTTTCAATCAAAGGGTAAAATATTGGTGGCAGATGATAATGAAGAGATTAGAGAAATTCTTTCGATTCTTCTTGCTGGAGATGGCTATGAGGTGATTGGCGCTTCAGATGGAAAAGAAGCAGTTGAAAAGGCGGATGATACAATGGCGCTGATTATTTTGGATGTAAATATGCCAGAGAAGTCAGGGTTCCTAGCTTGTGCTGAGATTAGAAAGAAGACGCTTGCACCTATTTTATTCCTGACAGCAAGAACTCAGGAATCTGATAAAGCAATGGGATTCTCAGCAGGTGGTGACGATTATATATCCAAACCTTTTTCAAATGCAGAGCTATTACTACGTGTAAAGGCGCTGATTCGCAGAGCTTCCCAGTATAGTGGTTTCGCGGTAAAAAGAGCAGACACTGTTTTGCATATTCAGGACTTAGCATTGAATATAGATACTAAAACGTTAACCAAGGATGGCGAAATAATTTCGTTGACGTCTACTGAGTATGAAATTCTTGAGCTTCTAGCAAAGAATAGAAAAAAGATTTTTTCGATGGAAAACATTTATAATGCCATATGGGAAGATTCCTATATGGGTGCTTCAGATAATGCCATTATGGTGCATATCAAAAATTTAAGAAAAAAAATAGAAGTGAATCCAAGAACCCCACAATATATAAAAACAGCTTGGGGAAAGGGGTATTATGTTGATTAAAAAGGAGAAACCATCTAAGCTTTTACTGATTCTTTTTGAGTACTTTGGATTTGCAATTCTCTGCGGATTTGTAAGTGTTTTATTTTTTAGCTGGGCTGCCAAGGTTATTATAGAAAATTATATGAAGGAACTTGATGTCATTGTGGCAATTCAAACTGAATACTGGATTGCCATAGTCAATATAATAGCAGGTATATTAATTGCATTTTTTGTTTTAATTCTATTATTTCAACAAAAGTTTGCTTATATGGTTGAAATCAGTAAGGCCGTCAGCGAGATGGAAGCAGGTAATCTTTCAAAACGTATCTCAATTGTTGGGGATGATGAGCTGACGGATTTAGCAGTAAGAATTAATGCCCTAGCAGAAACAGTAGAGGAAGAAATCGCAGTTTCTGAACAAATGAAAGCAGAACGTTTTCAGTCCATAGCTTCTCTTTCTCATGATATTCGTACGCCGCTAACGGCTGTGATGAGTTATCTACAGTTTATTCGAGATGAGCAGTACAGTAATTCAAATCAGCTTAAATCATATGCTGAGAAGGCATATGAAAAGGCGTATCGTATTAAAGAGATGACAGATAGTTTATTTGAAAACTGTGTAAAGGATATAGAGGATAAGAAGCCGTTAGAAAAAGTGGATGGGAATAGCTTTCTAAAACAGGTGTTCTTTGATATAGAAGATTTTCTAGAGGAAGCTGGCTTTACGGTATGTATTGTACCTATACCAGAGGAACGCTTGTTTTTTATTGAGATTAACCGAGAAAGTATGGCAAGGATATTTGATAATATGATATCAAACATTGAAAAATATGCTGACCGCAGCCAGCCAATTAAAGTACATGCCACCTTTTCACAAGAGAATCTAATCATACAGCAAGAAAATATAGTAATCGAAGAATATCAGAAAGAATCTGTAGAAAGTCATCTTCTGGGGCTAAAAGGAGTCCATAAGATGTTAAAAGAAATGGGAGGAACTGTTTCTTGTGAGGAGCAAGGCGGTATATTTAGGCTGACTATGATGTTTCCAATTCATTAATCTACAGAATTCTTTAGAATTACCTCCTGAAAAAATACAGATTTACTTGATAAGATAAGTGCATAGTTAAGAAAAGACAAGTAGCGACTTAATATCAAGGAGGCGTAAATAAATGGCTTTAGGAGCATTATTTTTAGTATTTGCAGGAATGAGTATTCTTGCGATTATTGGGACAGTACTTTTATTTTGGGTAAAGAATAAGAATGCAGTAGATGTCATTATGGTTCTTATGACTGCCTACAGTTTAGTAATTGCATATTTAGGTGCTAGTGGGGAACCAACGAATTTCGTTATGCAACAGATTATGCATTGGATAATAGGGCTAGTTGCCATTATAGGAACAGGCCTTAGATTTACAACCAATAAGCAGTCTATTATAAGTAAAGTGCTTGTAGCAATTTCTGTTCTTGCTGGAATTTATACTACATTCTTAATGTAAGGCTAAAAATAGGGAGCATTGCAGTGTCGCAATGCTCCCTATTTTTTGTCTGCCTATTTTATGAGATTCTCTTAAATAAGGCAGGCGGACCAATTTAAGAGAGGAATTAAGTTTCCAGAGAGGTAATTAACGTTTATTTTACATTGCATTTGTTATTATAAGAATGTGCTTAGGACATAGCAAATTGATAATAAATAAAAGGAGAAGATAAAATGAAAAAATTACAAGTGGGAGCATTAACATTAGCAGCAGTTTTAGCAATTGGAGGAGGTAGTGTATTTGCAGCAGAGAAGATGGCTGCTAAAACTATTACAGTAGGTGATATTCAAATTACAAGTGAAGACGAAGCACTTTTAGAAGGTATTGAAAAGGGAGAGATTGAGGTAACAGTAGAGGATGAAGAAGTTAAAGGAATTGAAGGCATTACAATAGGCGATATTCAAATTATAAGTGAAGACGAGGCGCTTTTAGAAAGTATTGAAAACGGAGAGATCGAAGTAATAGTAGAAGACAATTCTTTAGTATAAAGGATAAGAACATATAAAAGAGAAGTAGTACTACAACCGAAATGCTAGTTATATTAATTATAAGAATGTAAAATAATTAATATAACTAGCGTTTTTGATGTAAAGATAAAGGAGCTTATGATGAGGTTATTGGTTATAGAAGATGAGATAGGAATATTAGAGGCACTTCGAAAGGGACTGCAGCGGGAAGGGTATGCGGTAGATATTGTATCAGATGGCTATGAAGCCATGGAATATTTAGAACTTAATACGTATGACTTAGTAGTGTTAGATATTAACTTACCTGGTATAGATGGTTTCTCTATTTTGCAAGAATTAAGAAAAAGGAATATGGATACACGGGTGATTATCGTATCAGCGAATAGAGAAATAGAGGACCGCGTTAGAGGATTAGACCTAGGTGCTAATGATTATCTAGTTAAGCCATTTGATTTTCAGGAATTAAAGGCAAGAATAAGAGGCTTATTACGAAGGAAGTTTGTTAGTGAGCCTAATAATCTTAAATATGATGGCATTGAAATAAATTTATCTAGTCATAAGGTAACGTATAACGGAGAAGAAATTCAGCTTACATTAAAAGAGTATGGAATTTTGAAGTACTTGATTCAAAATAAGGGAAGGGCAGTAAGCAGTGAAGAATTATTTGAACATGTTTGGGATGAACATTCAGATCCGTTTTCGAAAGTTATTAGGGTTCATATCTACTCACTTAGAAAGAAGCTCATTCATGCAACGGGGGAGAAGGAAATTATCACGACTCTAAAAGGTGTAGGCTATTTATTGAAAGGAGATAGCCATGAATAGATTACAACTTCCACTGAAATGGAGATTTACCTTACTAATGATTTTGCTTATGACATTAGCAGGCATTGCCCTAACAGTGGCGATTAATATAGATATTCAAAAGAACATTCCTATGACAATAGATACGATGGTAGGAAGAGAGGACGAGATTATTATTAGTTTTGATCCCGAAGCGATATTGACATTACAGGAACAGCCGCAAGATCCTAATCGTATGCCTATATCATCAAGTGAGTTTGAAATCATTATGACAGAAGCTGTATCAAATGTGTATACGACTTCAATTATCACTTTAATAGTAATTATTTGTTTAGGGGGGATTAGTGCCTACTTTCTTGTAAGTAAGGCATTAATGCCTATAAGGGAACTAAATGAAGATATAAAGAACATTAATGAAAATAATTTACTATCTACACTTGAAGTTAAAGGTGCAAAAGATGAAATCAAGGAATTAACTATTTCTTATAATCAAATGTTAGCTAAGTTAAATAATGCTTTTGTATCGCAAAAGAGATTTAATGCCAGCATTGCACATGAGATAAAGACCCCATTAGCTGTGATAAAGACGAACATTGATGTGCTTAATGAAGCAGATAATAAGACTTTAGAGATGTATCAAGAGACAATTGATATTGTTAAGGACTCTGTTAATAGATTAAATAATATGATTGAAGCGATGTTAGATTTAGTCAGACAAGAAAATGCACCTTTAGATGATGCAGTAGACTTAAATCAAATAATAGAGGATATACTAGAGGATTTAGAGTATATTGCAGCGACAAAGCAGGTTAGGTTAAATTATGAAGAACAATTAGATATACCAATTATAAAGGGAAATGAAATCTTAATTTACAGGGCCATTTATAATATTGTAGAGAATGGCATCAAATATAATGTTGAACTAGGAGAAGTTAATATCAGTGTATCTGTAAGTAAGGATTATATAAACGTTTACATTCAGGACACAGGAAAAGGGATGACGGTAGAGGCAGTTAAACATATTTTTGAACCCTTTTATAGAATTGACAAGTTTAATATTGATATAAGTAGCGGATTAGGTTTAGGACTTTGTTTAGCTCAATCTACAGTCGCAATTCATGGAGGAGAGATTAACGTAGAGAGTAGACTTAATGAAGGGACTACATTTACTATAAAATTACCTATATTAAAATACTCTAAATAAACATTATAACTTAAGTGGTAACATATATAGAGAAACCAACTAAAAACTTGAAATATACATGTAGGTAAATAGGTTTC
>NZ_CEVXFV010000075.1:0-16933 GCF_982396655.1 Cellulosilyticum sp.
TATTAACACTCCTAAGATGAAGGCTCTTAACTGTAAAAGGTTAGGGGTCTTTTTTGTTTAATATGACATATTGAATGAAAAATATAATTAATTTAAAATATTAATACATAAATAGGATATCATGAAGAAAATATGCAGTAAATGTGGAAAGAGAATTGAATATAACAAAACTTGTACTTGCAGAGCTAACATTACATATAACAGAAATATTTCACCTGAGAAACGTAAATTTTACTCATCATATGCTTGGCAGAAATTACGTAATAGAAAAGTAAAAGAGCATCCATATTGTGAGCGATGTTGGAGTAAGTGGAAAATCATTACTACTGAGAATTTACAAGGACATCACATAAAGTCATTTAAAGATTATCCAGAGTTAAGATTAGATGAGGATAATGTGGCTGTGTTGTGTAGAGTGTGTAACTTGCAGATTGGCGATAGTAGTTTGGTGGATTGGAATTAATAATATTGGATAAAGAACAGGAGAGGAATAATGAACATTAATAAAGATGATTATATTAGGTTTGATGAAACACGAAGTATGGTGGAACATACAATTAAAAATACTGGTAACTTGAAAAATACAAATTTAAAGGGGCCTTTAATAGTAGCGTTACAAAACCTAAGTGTAAAGTATAGGGATATTGGAATTGCTGAAATAGATAATAGTCCGATGTTAGTCTTAACAAGATTAGATCGCGCTGTGGCAATACTGAGATATCGTGACAATGAGCTAATGATTAGTGTGGATGAGAGAATGGTGAATAAAAAAGTTTATAGCACAGGTTGGACAGATGTTTTTTCTCCAGTGTCTTTAAACTTTAGAAGAAGAATGATTAGTAATGCTAAAAAGTATATTCAAAAAAAGTATCATAGTCAGTGTGATACTATTCCTACTAGTCCATATACATCATTAGTTTATAATTTTACTAATGTTGCCGATTTGGAAGATTGTTTGGAGTACTTGATAATTAATTATAGAAATACTTATTTTGATTATGTAAAAAAAGGCAGTTATGATAAATGTAATCATGCAAGTATCTTGTGCTCATTCTTAGCAATGACTAAGTAACCCCCTTACTAATTAAACTATAATATAAGCTTATACCTAAGACCACGTGCCCCCAACAAGAGACACAAAATGCCTAAAATGAAAATATTTATATAAAGGATGATAATGTGAAAAGTAAAAGAGTAATATTTAACGATTATATTACTGGTAGGAGAGAAGTACACGGATTTAATGATTTAAGACAGATACTAGATACGTATCAAAGTTCCCCACAGGCTCAACTCGCTGAAAGAAAACATAAGTTTATTAATCGTCAAGCAGGATTTGCTAGTCGGTATCCTAAGCTATTTCATTGTACGTCACAAGATGCATTGATTAGTATTATAAAGAGTAGAAGGTTTAGACTTTCTAATTTAGAAAATGTAAATGATTTAGAAGAAATAAAAAGAATAAATGACTTAAGATTAAGGGATAAAGTTTTTGTGGGGTGTTTTACATATGAACCTAAGATTAATCCTGCACATTGGCGTGAATATGCTAGGGGAAGTCAAATAAAGGATAGACCAAATGGAGTTTTATTTAGTGTACAGCAAAAATGGTTTTCAAAGAATATCATTAATGTATTTGATGCACAAGGAAAAGAACTGAATATAAAGGTTTATCCGTCAAGAGAAGAAATGCCATGCATACACGTAGGAGAAAATGCTAATAATGGACAATTTTATGTGACAAATAACGATTTTTTTGGAGTGCATTATAAACGGGGGGGACTTAAAGTAAACGAAATAGCAGATGATTATGATGTATCTGTATTTGAAATAGCTGGCATTATGAAAAATAAAGCAGGCAAATGTACAAGTAGAGATGGTAAAATATATCATAAAAAGTGGTATCAAGAAAAAGAGATTCGATTAAAGGTTATGATAAGTAAGGAACCATTTGTAGAAACAAAATTACCATTCTCAAGAATAGAAATACAATTAACAGATGATGCATTTAATGAATTTGACATTAGTTTTCAACCTAATACACTAGAAAATGAAAAAGAAGCATTTATTTATGAGTTAAGACAATTATTACCTGAAAGTAGGATACATATTTTTTAAGGAATACTATGAAATATTTTAAGGAGGTGACAATCATGGCTCGCCCAACGAAGAGCATAACAACAAGAACAGGACATATGAGTAAAAGTGAAATAGATGCAAGGATAGAATATGAAGCAAAACTTAGAGGTGAGTCTGATGATATCAGGCCACCTTCTTTTTTATCCAAAGAACAGGAAGAAAAGTTTGTGGCTATAGTAGATTACCTTAAGCCCTCAGGAATTTTGGGTAATATAGATGTTTATATTTTAGCTCAGGCAGCTATAAGTATAGATAGAATACAAGAATGTGAACGCCATATTAATGAGTTTGGTGTGGTTAATAATGAAGGTAAGCCAAGTGTATATTTGAAAGTTAAGGACTCCTACATGAAGGAGTTTTTTAGATTGTGTAATGAGCTGAGCTTAAGCCCACAAGCAAGAGCTAAACTAGCCAATATTAATGCAGGTGTGGAAAAAGAGCAACAAGATCCACTACTTAAGATTATTCAAGGAGGTGGTGGGTAATAGATTATAACAGCTTTAAAGAATCAAAAGCCTATCAGTATGCAGTAGATGTATTAGAGGGCAAATTTCCAACAAATAAATATATAAAAACGATATGTAAGAAGTTCCTTTATGAGATAGACTATCAGGAGGAGCTTCTTTATTATTTTGATTATGAAACAGCAGATAAAATTATTAATATCATGAAGTTAATTAACTTTGCTACTGGAGCTGTAGCAGGTCAATCACTATATGAGGCTTGTGTGGGCTACCAGTATTTTTTTATATTAAATATCTTTTGCTGGAAAAGGAAAGACAAGCCTGAAAAACGAAGATACGAAATTTGCTTACTATGGATAGCAAGAAAGAACTCAAAAAGCGTAAACAGTTCACTTATTATGATTTTGCTTATGTTATTAGAGCCAAAATATAGTGAATTTTATTTATGTGCTAATGTGAGGGATCAGGCAAAGATTGTATATAACGAAGCAAAGAAGTTAATAGAGTCATCACCTTTTATAAAGGATAAATTTGATATAAAAAGAGATGTGATTACTTGTAAACTTAATGAAAATACTTTAAGAGCATTATCTAGTGATGTAAATACAACAGATGGTAGAAGAGTTTCTGCAGCTTGCATAGATGAGGTAGGTGCTGCTAAAGATGGTGGGCTTATTGAGTCTATGACATCAGGGATGCTTTCAGTACAAAATAGGCTTTTAATATTAATTTCTACCAGTTATCCAAACACGCAAAATCCTTTCCTAGAATGGACAGATTACAGTAAGAAAGTAATTGATGGTGTGGTTGATGATGAAAAGTTATTTGCCATGCTGTATAGCCTAGATGAGAAAGATGAAATGGTAGTAGAGAATTTCATGAAAGCTAATCCTTTACAAAGTACTTTAGAGGATGGAAAGGAATACCTAGAAAGCGAATATCGCAAGGCACTTGAGATGGGTGGGGCAAAGTTAACTTCATTTAAATGTAAGCATCTAAACATCTGGTTAGATGGTGATGTTGGAGAGATTTATATTCCAACGAAAGAAGTAAAGAAGTGTAGACTACAAGAATCATTTGATTGGTGTGGTAGAGATGTTTACTTAGGCATTGATTTGGCTATGACAACGGATAACTGTGCAGTAGCGATGGTAACAGAGGAAGATGGCAAAGTATATGCTAATGTATGGGCATTTGTGCCTAATGATCGTATAGACGAAAAGACTCGAATAGAGAAGGTTGATTATAGGGCAATGATTAGAAATGGGAATTGCTTTGGGTGTGGTGAAAATGTCGTGGACTATGGGTTTATAGAAAGCTTCATCTTGGGTTTAGAGGATAAGTATGGTGTAAGAATAGTAGGGATAGCTTTTGATAGATATAACTGCCTGAGTACTGCACAGAAGCTTGAAAATAACGGTTATGAAACCACAGAACTTAAGCAACATTCAAGTGTATTACATAGCCCTACAAAGCTACTAGAAGAATTAGTTTTAACGCAGAAATTTGGTTACGAAAGTAATAGATTGCTAGAAATTAATTTTGCTAATGCTAGGTGTTTATATGATACAAACCTTAATAGGTATGTAAATAAAAAGAAGTCTACAGGTAAGATTGATATGGTCGCAGCACTTATTAATGCATTATATCTACAAGAACAAGAGATGTTGCAAGAAGATTTTGTGGTGCAAGTGTTTTAGCAAAAAGGAGGAAGAATGTATAAATTATATCAAGGTGATTGTTTGGAATTAATGAAAAATATTCCTGACGGAAGCATAGATATGATTTTATGTGATTTACCATATGGAACAACAGAATGTAAGTGGGATTCAATTATTCCATTAGATAAACTTTGGGAGCAATATATGCGAATTATTAAGGAGAATGGAGTGGTTGTATTAACATCAGCTCAGCCATTCACAACAAAGCTCATTGAAAGTAATATAAAGCATTATAAATATAATTGGTACTGGGTGAAAAATATAGTAACAGGTTTTTGTTTTGCAAAATATCAACCTATGCGAAAGGTTGAAGATGTTTGTGTATTTTATAAGAAGATGCCTAAGTACAATCCACAGGGATTAGTGGAAATAAAAAATCCAAAGCTGAAAGTAAGAAAGAAAATGGAGCGTAATGATTGGATTTACAGAGATACATTAAATGGCGAATTTACACCACAATGGACTAATTATCCTAATAATGTACTAGAATTTAAATCTGAACGTGGTTATCATCCTACGCAAAAACCAGTTTCATTATTTGAGTATTTGATAAAAACATATACAGACGAGGAAATGGTCGTATTAGATAACTGCATGGGATCAGGAACCACAGGCGTGGCTTGTGTAAATACAAATAGGCGTTTTATTGGTATGGAACTAGATGAAAAATACTTTAATATAGCAAAGCAAAGAATTGAGGCAGCAGTCTCTTTAGTCCAAGGTGAAGAAAAATGGGCTTAAGGGATTTTTTTATTAGGCAAAATAGAGAAATAATACCACAAGAGCTAGATTTATTATTAGAAGCAGAAGAACAAAAGTCACTTGCAGTAAATAGAGCACAAGCTATCAGTTTGCCTTCTGTGTACGCTAATGTGGAGCTTATAGCAAATACTATAGGTAACTTAGAAATCAAGCTATACAAAGAATATGAGGGCAGTGTGGAGGAAGTAAAAGGAGATAAAAGGACACTTCTTTTAAATGATGAGCCAAATGCCTTTATGACAGGTGATGAGCTTAAGAAAGCTATGGTCAGAGATTACCTTTTAGAAGGTGCTTGCTATGTTTATATTGAAGGGCAAGGCGTAAAAGCAGAAAAGAAACTGCACTATATTCCTACTGATAAGATTAGCTTATTGTTTGCACCAGGAGTCATATTGAAAGAGGTAACTTTACTTTTAGAAGGTATACCTTATGATATAAGTCATTTTATGATATGTACTAAAAATAGCATTAATGGTGTAGAAGGAAGAGGAATTGTAGCCGAGTGTAACGATATCCTAAAACAAGCTTTAGATAATATGGAGTATACCACAAGGACTATGAGTAATGGTGGTGTAAAGCGTGGGGTTTTACAAAGTACTAGACGTTTAACAGCAGAGGCGATTGCAGAGCTTAAGAAGGCATGGAAAAGGCTTTATGAGAAAAATAATGATTGTATTGTTTTAAATGAAGGTATTACATATCATGAATTACAACAGACAGGACAAGAAATGCAGATGATAGAATCCAAGTCAGCTATTGATACAGATATTTGTAGATTGTTTAATGTGCCTGTAAATATGTTTGATTCAAGCATACCGAGTGAGGTGTGGGATTCATTTGTAAAGTTAGCAATTATGCCTATACTTAATAAGTTCGAGAAGGTTTTAAATAAATGCTTGTTAGATACAGAAGAAAAGGATAAGTATTATTTTGCGTTTGATACTAAAAAGCTCAATAAGGGTGATATTGAAAAGCGATTTAAAGCTTATGAAATAGCCCTTAAGAATGGTTTTATGACACCTTCTGAGGTACGCTTTGAGGAAGATTTAAATGAAATTGAGACTTTAAACTTTGTGAAGCTTAATCTTGGTGATGTTTTGATGGATATTGCATCAGGAAGCATCTATACGCCTAATACAAACACCAAAGTTACGCATGATGGTGTAGAAATGAATCAATCTAGTGTGAATATGCATCAAAATGGTGCAAAGATGAATCAAGAAAACATTAATATAAAGCAAAAAGATGTAAGTATGCACCAAAATGCACCAAAATGATGCAATAAGACGTAAAAGTGGTGAAGGGAGGTGGAAAGTGGTGCAAATTGAAGTAAGAAATGATGGTACATTAGAAATAAGTGGCTATGTGAATGCCGTGGATCGTTATTCTAAAGAGCTTTATTCAGAAAGAGGAAAGTTCATTGAAAAAGTAGAACCACAAGTATTTCAAAGGGCTTTAGAAAGAGCAGATAATGTAGATATGCTTTTAAACCATGATGTAAGGCATAAGCTAGCAAGTACAATCAATGAAACACTAGAGCTTAGAGAAGATAATATAGGCTTATTTGCAAGAGCTGTAATTAATGATAAAGAGGTTATTAAAGAAGCTCAGCAAGGCAATTTAAAAGGATGGTCATTTGGGTTTAGGACTTTAAATGATACATGGGAAGAAAATGAGCCTATTGCAAAGCGTACTTTAGAAGATATTGAACTTATAGAAGTATCGTTATTGACTATTGAACCAGCCTATATTGCAACCTCAGTACAAGTAAGGGCAGAAGGCATAGAGCAAAGAAGTAGACCTGATGAACAGGAAGAAGAGCCAATTTTTAATGAAGCTTATGAGAAACAGAAACACCTAATAGATGCATGGGTGTGGTTAATGAAAAACAAAACTCCTTAAGGGAGTTATTTTTATGCCTAAATTTAAGGACTAGAAAGGACGACTAGATGAAATTATTACTAGAAAAAAGAAGTAAACTTATTGAAAAGATTGAAGCATTAGTAGGAAAGGTAGAGCAAGAAACTAGAGCCTTTTCTAATGAGGAGCTTAATGAAGTAAATGCGTATAAAGAACAAATTAAACAGATTGATGAAACAATTAGAGCTAAAGAAGAAGCTAGAAACTTAATGACAACGATTAAAAAGCCAGCTTCATCTACTGAGCCAGTAAAACAAATTAGATCTATTTCAGAAGAAATTAGAAGCCTTAGAGCAGATGCAGAGCTAGAGATTGGTAATAGAGAATTAAGAGATGCAACGCATACTTTTTCATCAGATGCTATTGGAGCAAGTAATGCGGCTACAGAGAATATTGCTAAGACAACTTTTGGAGATTACATTTTAGATAAATTGGCTTATGTATCTCCTTTATATGGAGCAGTAAGACATGAACGCTTTGGGAATAGTAAGCATCAAATCCCTGTACAAGCTAATAAGCTAGGAAAATTTGTACCAATGCATGAGCTTGCAGAGTACAGCAAGCAAACAGCCAACTTTAAGCCTATTAAATTAGAAGCACATAAGTTTGGTACATTGATTTCATTCTCACAAGAAGCATTAGAGGATACAGGTTATAACTTAGAAAGCGAATTACTTAGACAGTTAGCAGAATCATATAGCATGACTTTAGATGAATTAATTGTAAAAGGAAATGAAGAATATGGTGTACAAGGATTAAATAGTTTTAGTACAGAAGATGGTGTAAAAGAAGTAACACTACCTACACAATTAACACCTGAGACATTAACAGAACTTTATTTTGCATTACCTATTCGATATAGAAATACAGCAACTTGGGTGATTTCAGACCAAACAGCTAGAGCATTAACAGATATGAAGTTTACAGATGGCAAGCCTGTATTAGTAACTTCTTATAATGGCTCACCAGTAGGAATGCAAACAACTATTTTAGGTAGACCAGTTATTATTAATGAACATATTGCAGAGCTAAATGATACAGGAACAGCCATTTATTTTGGTGATTTAGGTCGAGCACTTATTGTAGGGGAAAGAAAATCCTTATCACTTCAAAAGTCTACAGAATATGGTTTTGCTAATGATGAAATTGCTATTAAAGCAAATATGCGATTAGATATTAAAAAAGCATTAGGGGAAGCAATGGTCATTGGGAAAGCTACAGGTGTGGGTAAAACAACTAGGAGTAAAGCAGCTTAATGAAGTTATCAGAGATTGATGTACCTTTTGTAAAAGAGTATCTAAGACAAGATAGTGATGAAGATGATATGCTCATTGGAGTTATTTTAGAAGGGGCTAAGGACTATATAGTTAAATACACAGGGCAGAGCTTAGAACAGTTAGATGATAGTGAAGATTTAACTATTGCAGTACTTGTATTAGTGGCTGAGTTTTATGATAATAGGACTATTTCTGTTAATGAGAGGGTTAATTTGAGGATTAATAGTATGTTGGAGTCTTTATTGGGAAGATATAGTTTAAATTTGTTGTAGGATTATTTTGAATTATATATAATATACTTAAGGGGGGATTAATGATGAGTGAATTATGTAACTTTATTGAAAAAAACATAGTTACAATTATAGGCCTAGCATTAACATATTTAGGTTTAAAGAAAAACTTTATAGATAATTTTAAATTACAAAGAACAGAAAATCAGTTGGATAAAATAAATAGTTTGTCTATGAAAATTCAAGGGTGTATTGATAAATCCATTAGAGAACCAATATTGTTTAAAGAGGCATTTGATGAGATTGGTCAAGACATTGTATGTTATGGGTCTAAAAAAAGTTTATCAATATTTATATTTTTAAAGGAATATGTTGTAGAACATGATAGTGCAGGAATACTCCATATTTTTGTTTACTTAAGTTTGTTATTAGCCCAGGTGAGGCAAGATACTATTGGTGAAGTCGTTAATCCTGAGTTGTTAATTAAAATGCAATTACAACTTGGAGACCAATATAACTAGGAAAGGGAAAAAATTAAGGAAATTAATAATTGTGCAGTAAAGCAATTAAAATTAGATAGGAGATTTTTAATTAAATAGAGGGTGATATAAATACATTTTGACAGTGGAAAACTAAATAAGAGAATAACATTTATATTCTATTCAGAGGTAGAAAATGAAATAGGACAACTTATACAACAGCCCATACAAATCAAAAAGGTGTGGGCATTTTTAGAACCTCTTAGGGGTTATCAGCAAACAGAAGCACAAAGATTAAGTAGTGAAACGACCTATAAAATCTTAACACGTTATCATAAAGGTATTAATCAAGATATGCTTATTAATTATGAAGGCAAAAAAATTTATATTCATCAAGTCTTAGATGTTGAAGAACGTCATGCTTATATGGAGATAACAGCAACTTGGAAAGGTGAAATGTGGGAAGATGAGTAGTAGCTTTACGACCAAAGGTTTAGATACTTTAGAGAAAAAATTAGGTTATGTAGCAGAGCATTATCCGTTTGAATCAGAAATACTGCTTACTAGAATGGGAAATAACTTTAGAAAAGCAGTTAAAGCAAAAACTCCTGATAGTGGAGAAGATAGCAAAAGGAAGCTTATGAAGTCTTATAAGGTAAGTAAGGTTCAAGGTACAGGAAAAGACCTTTATGTAGAATTTAGATCTACCTCACCTCACTTTCATTTAGTAGAACGAGGGCATGAAATTGTAAAAAGAAATGGTGAAGCTACAGGTATGAGAAGAGCAGGAAAGTTTATGGTAGAACAAACAGCTCTTGAATATCAAAAAGAGTTTCCTAAAGAGGTAGAGCGTACGGTAAATAGATTAATAAAAGGACTTAAATAAATGGTTTTATATCAAGATATTGCAAAGGCAGTAACAACGGTTATTAAGGGAGCATTTCCTAATGTACCTATATATGGTGATGAAGTTAAAGAGGGTTATAAGAAGCCTTCTTTTTTTGTGGGCATTTTGCCAGTAAGTAGTATTAACCACACTAAAAGCATCAAAGAAGAGCAGCTACTTATTACAATAAGTTATTTTTCCAATACGACAGATACCTTAAAGAATTATAGTGTCATGCAAGAGCTAAAAGTAGCGTTTGGACAGGTATTAGGTGTGGATAATAGAAAGTTTACCATCCAAGAAACCAATACACAGAAAGTAGGAGAGGAGGGTGATATTTATCAATTTACTTTTGATATTAACTATTATGAGTTGACTTGTAATGAGTCTGACAGCGTATTAGCAGGAAAAATTATTTATAAAGAGAAGGGAAGTGACTAATGGGTTTACCATCAGTAATTATTAATTTTAAGGAAACAGGTGGCACAGCTATTAAAAGAGGAGAACGAGGCATTGTGGCGCTGGTATTAAAGGATGGTGTGGATGAAATAGAAAGCCATGGGGTATTAAGTGCCTCAGAGATTCCAAAGGATTTAAAGGAGTTTAATAAAGAACAAGTAGAATTAGCTTTAATGGGTTATCAGACACCACCTAAAAAAGTATTAATTGTGGTGATGCCACAGGAAGAAACAGGTTATAGTGAAGTTATGAAATATCTTGAATGTTTAAGATGGGATTACTTAGCTATTCCTGAGATTGAAGAAGAGAATGTAAATAGTATTTCGAGTTGGGTTAAGTCATTAGATAAGAAAGTAAAAGCAGTATTACCAAATTGCAAAGGAGACCATGAAAGTATTATTAACTTTACAAGTAATAATATTGTGACCAATACAAGGACATATACCACAGCAGAATATTGCAGTAGAATAGCAGGTCTTTTAGCAGGTACACCTATGACTATTTCAGCAACCTATGCACCATTAAATGAGGTAGTAGATTTTGATAAGCTAACTAAAACAGAAATGGATGTAGCTATTAATAAAGGTGAGTTAGTACTTTATCATGATGGAGAAAAAGTTAAAGTAGCAAGAGCGGTAAATAGCTTTGTAACAACTACCCAAGATAAGGGAGAATCATTTAAAAAGATTAAGATTGTAGATGCTATGCACATGATACATGATGATATTAAAAAGACTACAGAAGATAGCTATTTAGGAAAGTATGCAAATAGTTATGATAATAAATGCTTACTAATTACAGCTATTCAAGCTTATTTAGATCAATTAGTGCTAGAGGGTATTTTAGATAATAGCTATGCCAATAAAGTATATATTGATGTGGAAGGACAAACAGCCTATTTAAAATCAATAGGTGTGGATGTGGAGAGCTTATCAGAGAGAGAGATTAAGGAGTACAATACTAAAGATAAGGTATTTTTAGCATCTAATATTAAAATACTTGATGCGATTGAAGATATTACTTTAGATATAGCGATTTAAGGCGTACTGTTTTATAATATATCCAACAGGAGGGGATATGTATGAAGTGGTTTGCGATTTTACTAGGTTTAGTATGTATTATTTGGGAGATAGTATTTTTACCTAAAGTAATAGAGAAGAATATCAGAAAAGAAGTTAAAGATATTAATGGTGTGGTAATTAGTATTAAGAGCATAGGAAGAAGAGAAGCTATGTATTTAGTCGAGTATAAAATAGGGGAAGAACTAATTCGAAATAATGTAAGATGTAATTGGATGGGTAAAATCGAGGAATGGATATAAAGGCACATAGTGTCTTTTTTTATACCCCAAATTAAAGGAGGAATGGATGGATAAATTTTCAGCACACCAAGTGATTAATGGCACTTGGGGAGAAGTATGGATTGATGGTACTTATATGGCAGAGGTGACAGCCTTTGAAGCAAAAGTAACATTAGAGAAAACAGATGTAAATATGACAAGGCGACTTGCAAAAGCTCAGAAGGTAATAGGCTTTTCTTGTTCAGGTCAAATTACGTTAAATAAAGTATCATCTTATTTTATTAAGAAACTAAGTGATGATATGAAAGCAGGAAGACAAACAGTTTGTACAATCATTAGTAAGTTAGATGATCCAGACGCACAAGGAGCTGAGCGTGTGGTAATTAAAGATGCAGTTTTTGATGAGCTAACACTCGCAAACTGGTCAGCAAAGACATTAGGTGAAGAACAAGTAAGTTTTACATTTAGTGATTGGGATTTGTTAGATACTATTTAAGACAGAAGAGGAGAAACATATGAGTTTAATTGATAAGTTATTACAAATGGATAAATCAAAATTAATGGAAATGCCTACAAAGGAAGTAGAGTTTGAAAGATTAACGAAGTTATTAGGTGAGCCTTTTAATGTAAAATGTAAGGCCATTGATGGTGAGAGATATGCAGATATTCAAAGGTCAGCAGTAGATTTAAATAAAAAAGGTGGCTTAAGAGATATTAATCTTTTTGAAATGCAGGTGCTTACAGTAATTGATGGTGTGATAGAACCTAGCTTAAAGGATAAAAGATTATTAGCTTACTTTGGATGTGCGACACCTAAGGAGTTAGTTAAAAAGCTATTTTTAGCAGGTGAGATTGCAGAGCTATCTAGTGTGATTACTGAGTTATCAGGCTATGATAAGGACGAGGATGAAGAAGAGTTAAAAAAGCAATAGAAGAAAGCTATGAAATGCAAGTTATGTATTTACTCTTTAAATATAAAAATATGAAGCCTTCGGAGTTTTATTGGCTACCAGTGGGCGAAAAGAAAATATTAGGGTATTTTATAAAAAGAGAGCTAGAAGAGCGACAAAAGGAAATGCAACAGATGTATGGGGGTGATACCTCATAGCAAAGATTATTGATGCAATTTTAAAGCTAACGGATAATTTTACGCCTACATTAACTAAAGCACAGCATGAGCTTGTGAAGTATTCAAAGCAAGTACAAAGGGTAGGTAAAGACATACAAAAAACAGGGGAAAATATTGAGAAGGTAGGCACTAAACTATCTATTGGTATTACTGCCCCTTTAACAGCTCTTGGAACGATGGCAATTTCTACAGCAAATAGTTTTGAAGATGCTATGGCTAAAGTAAGTACGATTGCAGATACAAGTAGTAAATCAATGGTAGTACTTAAAGAGGAAATATTAGCATTATCCAATAATACGGGAATAGCTTTTACAGAACTTGCAGAAGCACAATATCAAGCAATATCAGCAGGTGTGGATACAGCTGAATCTGTTAAGTTTGTAGAAACTGCAGTAAAGGCAGCTAAAGGTGGTTTTACAGATACTACAACAGCTATTGATGGCTTAACCACCGTATTAAATGCGTATGGTATGACAGCAGATAAAGTAACAGATATATCTAATCAAATGATGTTAGCACAGAACTTTGGTAAAACTTCTTTTGGAGAAATGGCACAAAGTTTAGGGAATGTTATCCCAACAGCAGCACAATTAGGTGTAACTACTGAGGAGTTATTTAGTTCTATTGCCACATTAACTAAACAAGGTATTGGAACAAGTGAAGCTATTACAGGTTTAAAGGCAGCTATGTCCAATATTATTAAACCTTCAACAGAGGCAGTTAAGTTAGCTGACCAATTAGGGATTAGCTTTAACTCGGCTCATTTAGAGTCTGTAGGATTTGCCACATTTATGAAAGAGATTGCAGAGGCTACAGGTGGCAGTACAGAAATGATGGGGAAACTATTTGGTTCAACAGAAGCTCTTAATACTATGTTAGTTTTAACAGGAAAAGGTGCAAGTGACTTTGAAAATGTTTTATCCCAAATGAGCCAAACTACAGGGCTTACAGAAAGTGCTTTTGAGGCCATGCAAACACCAAGTCAACGTTTTAATATAGCTCTAAATAAGATTAAAAATAGTATGATTCAATTTGGTGAGCTATTACTTCCGGTGTTTAAGAAGGTAACAGACACAATAGGTAAGGTGGGAGATGCTTTAAATAACTTAACACCTGAGCAAGCTCAAAGCATTATAAAATTTGGATTGATGACAGCTAGTATAGGGCCGGTTATAAAAATATTTGGAAAGCTAGTAAGTAGTGTAGGTAAAGCTACCACATCTGTTGGAAAGTTAGGTGTAACTATTAAAGGACTTAAGAGCATGAAGGATGTAATGAAGCTTGTGTTTTCTCCTGCAAATAAAGTAGTTTTAGTGATGACAGCTATTGCATTAGTAGCAGGGCTCATTATTAAATACTGGCAACCTTTAAAAACATTTTTTATAGGATGCTTTAATAAGATTAAGGAATTGGCTTTAAGTTGTGGTTTAGATATTGAACAGCTCAAAGAAGTATTTAATAAAGCTAAGGAAGGAATAAGCACAGCTATTCAAGGGATAATAAGCCTCGTGCAGTGGCTATGGCAAATGATTCAGCCGGTAATATCAATGGTAGTGGAATATATCAAAATTAGTTGTTCGGCTTGGATAGGTGCTTTCAAGGGAGTACTTACAGGGGTAGCAACAGTTATTAATGGTGTGGTTGAAGTACTAGGTGGTATTATAGAGTTCATTGTGGGTGTGTTTACTCTAAATTGGCAGAATGCATGGCAAGGTGTGGTTAATATCTTTACAGGAATTTTTAGGAGTATTACAGGAGTATGCAAGAGCGTTATGAATGGGATTATAGGCTTTATTAATGGTGCAATTAGTGGCATCAATAGGCTAGGTTCGTTTAAAATGCCTGAGTGGTTAGGTGGCAAACAAATAGGAATTAATATCCCACAAATACCAATGCTTTATAAAGGCACAGATAACTGGCAAGGTGGTACAGCAATGATTCATGATAGGGGTGCAGAGATTGTAGACTTGCCAAGAGGAACAAGAGTATATCCACATGATGAAAGTATTAAAAAGGCCTTTAATGATGGTGCTAGAAGTAGTGGTGGTGTAAGTATAGCAAAACTAGCAGATACCATTGTAGTAAGAGAAGATGCAGATATAGATAAAATTGCAAATGCACTTTATAATAAACTTAAAAAGCATGCATTGAATATAGCTTAAGAGAGTAGGAGCGTTATGAAAGTAGAAATAAGACAATATAAATATAAGTGCTGTAAGTGCAATTATTGCGAGTGGATTCCAGAGGAAGTAATAGGTGAATTTGCTGATATAGATATGTATTGCAATGGTAAAAGTAAAATGCCTATTTTAGAGTGTCCATATTGTAATGGTAATTTTAAATATGATAATGAAGTAGCAGTGCATACGTTTGAAGAAGAAAATGATGACAGTTTACTATTTTAATATAAATAGGAGGTAAGATTGGATTATTATTTATCATTTAACAATAATGAAGAAAGGATAAGGCTGCCAGTCCTTCCTTCTTCTTTTGAGGTAACTGTGCCTCATCAAAATACAACAGTAAATATTACTAATTTAGGTGAGATTAATTTAATAGGTAAAACAGGACTTATAAATATGAATATAGAGGGCTTCTTTCCTAATCAAGAGTATCCATTTTGTTTGTATACTAGCTTCTCTAAGCCTTATGAATATATCAAGCAACTTCTTAAGTGGAAGAACTCAGGAAAGCCCATAAGGGTGATTGTGACAAACACACCTATTAATTATGCTATGGCAATAGAAAGCCTTACATATTCAGAAGTAGATGGCACTGGTGATGTTTATTTTAGTCTAGAGCTTAAAGAGTATAAGTTTATTTCAACTACAAAACAAACAACTACAACTTCTAATGGTACAATATTAACCACACCAAATACTACTAGACAAGTAAAGTCTCCTTCTGACACCTATGCGGTCAAAAAAGGAGATACTTTATGGCTTATAGCAAAGAAAGTTACAGGTGATGGCTCTAATTACAAAGCTATTGCAGCTAAGAATAATATTACTGACCCTAATAAAATCTATGTAGGACAAAAGTTGGTGATATAATGCCAAAGGTAATATTAAAGAATAAAACAGATAATATTGATGTCACCAATATGATTAATGAGATAGTGTGGGGTGGCAGCACATCAGAAATAGCAAGGACTTTACAGCTAAATTTCTTATATCCATTACATGATACATATGCACCTAAGATTTATCCCAATATAGGTGATGGAATGTATTTATATAATGATAATGAAAAAGAGTTATTTAGAGGTAGGGTCTTTTATAATGAGCGATTTGGAGAACAAGGTACTATACAAATTACTTGTTATGATGATGCTATTAGGTTAAGTAAAAGCAAGGGCACATATAATTTTAAGAATAAAACAGCAGAAGCTATTACAACGACAGTATGTAATGATTTAGGAATAGAAGTGGGAGCACTTGCTAAAACAGGAATACCACAAAAACTATTATGTAGTAGTATGGGGATGTATGAAATTATAAAGACAGCTTATGATGGAGCCAGTAGTCAAAATGGTAAGAAGTATTATATTACAATGCGAAAAGGTAAGTTATGTGTGGATCAAGTCGGTAATGAAGTTGTTGACTACACTTTGCGAGCAGATACAAATATAGTCGAAAGTTCATATTCTGAGAATGCAGAGGGTGTGGTCAATAAGGTTAAGATTTATGATGAAAATGATCAGTACTTAGGTATAGTACAAAATGATGAACTCATAGATTTAGTGGGTACATTCCAAGAGGTATATATTAAGGAAGATAATAAACAGGCAAGAACTGTGGCTCAAAGTATGTTGCAAGGTATATCACAGGAAATAAGTGTTACAGTTAGAGGCGACACAAGTTGTATAAGTGGAAGGACTATTAAAATTGAGGACTCATTAACTAAGTTAGTGGGTTCTTTTTATATTGAGTCAGATGAACATGAGTGGAGTGGTGGGCGGTATAAAACTAACATAATACTAGTAGCTGAAAGAGTATAGTAAAACATGGCTATGTTAGACAAATTCGTTGATACAGAAATATAAGAATAGGCTAAACATAGCCCCACATAACAATATGATATAACGGAACAATAAATTTCGGATTATGCTACGGGTCTATAAATAATTTTGTGTATTCTCTTTCTAATGGCAATCGATTTTTAAAT
>NZ_CEVXFV010000076.1:0-16212 GCF_982396655.1 Cellulosilyticum sp.
TCACTTAATTTGTGAGTTTATTTTGGGAAAATTCATTTGTCAACAATCTGAAGAAGCTATAACTATAGCTTCTATTATATGCTCTTTTTTGTTAAAGTATCCCCAGTAATTGTGCAATGTCTTGTGCACTTAAAGTAGTCTCCTCTTTTTTATTCTCTTCTTGTCCCATCTTTTGCTTTTCCTGTGTTAAATCTTTAAGTTTCTCTTTCTGCTCACTCGTTAGTTTTGTCTCAGTACGTTTACCCGCTTTATCTAATGTAATCACCTTATTATCTACAATTTTTATTTCTCTAATGTCCTTATTCTGTATTCTTTTCTTTTGGACTGGATAAATGTTGATTACATAGTCACTAACTTCTGCAATCAAATTTTCACTATGTTCATTTAGCCCCCTTATAATAGTATAAAATTCCATACTAATAGTAAGAAATGCACTTGCTGAAGTTATAACTACTGTAGACAAAGTAGCCCCTTGTCCATTAACTATTGCAATTAAAATTTCAAGCAGAATGATTCCCCACATTACACGCTTTACTTTAGTTGCTATATTTTTTACTGAAACATAAGGAAATTTCCCAATATACTCTTTAGCTAAACAACTTTTTACAATGCTGTCTATATCAGGCATCTCCTCTGTACCTTCTACACACGCCTTATAACGATTAACAACTTTCTCAATGAATGCAATACGTGTTTCAGTAGTATATGCTTTATTATTCGTATACATTTTTAAACTTTGTTCTATATCTTTAAACTTATGTTCTACCATTGATGTTGTAAAAGTTGTTAAAATCATTAGCAAAATCTCAAATATAAATAACGTAATAAGCATAAGTTAAACCTCCTTTTTAGTTTTCCTTCTTTTATTTTACCATTATTTTGAATTTTTTCAACTTTTATCACAAAAAAAATAAGAGAACCTCTAGGTCGTCCTCTTATTTTTAATCACATTTTAAAATTAATCTTAGCTATACAATTTTGCCTCTACTGTAAGTCCCGGAACTATCTTTCCCACCTTTTCTATATCATCTAGTACAATATCTGCTTTAATAATCGTTTCTCCACTTTCTTCTACTGCCATTTCTGACAGTCTTACTATTTGTCCAGTATAAGTTTTAGAATCATCTGTATAAATGGTTACTTCAGCTTTAGTACCTATCTTTACTTTACTAATAAACTCCTCTGGTATATCAACCGTTGCTACAATAGTACTTAAATCCATCAATTTAAAATTTGTTGCCTTTTGATTTCCTCCAATACTGCTCCCCTTCTGTGCTGTAATATCATATATAACACTTAAATCCATATCTGATACAACTTTGTTTTCCTGAATGTAAGTTTGTTCTAACTTTTTTCATAGTTTGTAATTCTAATTCTATTTTTTTAATTGTAAGTTCTTCTTGCTTAATGCTTATATTTATATCATTTCTAGAGTTATCTAATTCCATCTCCTTAGCCTTTTTTGAATCCTTTAACTTATCAATTTCTAAGTTCTTTTCTAATAAAGTTTTTTCCATAGAGGCCTCTAATTCTTCTTTATCCTTTTGCTTAGCATTAACATCCATTTCTAATTCTTTTGCCGAGATTCCACCAGCTTCATAAATTGCTTTACTATCTGCATATTTTTCCTCTGCTACTTCTAATACTTGCTCTGCTAATGCTATTTGCCCTTTTATAATCTTTATACTTCTATCTTCTCCTGTATCTAAGAGGTTCTGTTTCTGATTTATTTCCTTTTGTAAGGAATTTATCTCTACAGTAGTGGTTTCTATTATCCCTTTTAACTTCTCTAGGGCTAATTTTTCAACTCTAAATCCTGTTCTTTTTGTTTAATTTCATCCTTATATTCCTCATAATTTAGTGCTAAAATTTCTTGTCCCTTCTCTAACTTATCTCCTTCTAGTACATATATTTCTTCTACTGTAGCAGGGAAGTCTATACTTACCTCTCTAATTTTATTTGCTTTTATTTTTCCTGATACTTCTATGCTGTCATCAACTTCTTCAATATATGATACATTACTTACCTCTTGTTTCTCCTCATTAGCACAACCTACTGTTAATAGCATTGCTATACTAATCACTACTAACCATTTTTATGCATACACATTTCCCCCTTACTATCTAAATTACCTATTGGCTCATCTGCAAAAATAATATCCGGCTCATTTTACTTTCTTTACGATCCTTCATATTAGCCATTTCTTTACCATTCAACTTAATACTTCCTTGAGATGGTTTATCTAATCCACCTAGTAAATATAATAAAGTACTTTTTCCAGAACCTGATGGCTCCATAATGGAATAAAAACTTCCTTTTTCTATAGTTAAGTTAATTCCTTTTAAAATATCAACTTTCTGATTTCCTACCACATAACTTTTCCATAAGTTAGTTGCCTCTATAACAGTTTTTTTTCAACACGCCTCTCCCCTTTCTAGAAATTTTATATTATAATTCTCCAGTTTCAATAGCCGCACAAATTTCGTTTATATCAAGTGTAAATTCAAGGTTCTTAAAATATATATAGTTAATGCTCGCATTATCAATCTTCCTTTATCTCCTCTATTACTCCTGTTTGATTGTTTCTACAATATTTAAACCTGATACTTTTATAGCAGGACTAACTGAGCCAATCATTGTAATAAGCGTTGAAATTAAAATTAAAGTTAAAAACTTAAAATAGTTATATTCAACTTCAATTACTAACCCTGTTGCTGCTAATATATTAGGAACAATGGTAAGTAATAACATACCTATCAAAACTCCAAATATACCACCCCTTAGCCCTCCTGTACTTGATTCTAATACAGTCATAAAGAATATTTGTCTCTTGTCTACACCTAAGGACCTTAATACTGTAATAGATTTATGCCTCTCTAAAAATGTTACTAAAAAGTAATGCTGCTGAAAGCATAATTGAAAATACAATCATGAATGTCCTAAACTTTTTTTCAAATATATTCTTAATGAGAAATTTAAATATAATCTTCACTGAATAAATCCCCTCCATTTTTATTACTATCTTAAAATATTATCTGCTGCTGTCTTTTCCGGATTATTTAAATACCCTCTACCTATCGGTATTCCTGCAATACAAATTTCACCCTTTACACCTATTGGACAAAGATTATTAGCTGCATCTAATATATAGATATTACAATTTGGAATTGGCTTACCTATTAGAACTTTGTATAATGTTCTTAACTCTCTCCGTATCATAATTTAAGTCAATTGGAATATATGCTGCCCCAGAAATACCACAGCTATTTCTTTCACACTTTTCCCCATATACTTTTTTACCATTATATTGTTACAATTATAAATCTTTTTCTATAAAACCTAACAATATTAAGGAAATCCAATCTTATTTTGTCACTCTTTTTAATATACTATTTAGATTTTTACCCATAACACCATCTCTAAAATAAAAATATGCATAAAAAATATCGCCAATCACACACTGTGATTGACGACACAAAATTCTTATTATTTCATCTGTCCACTAAACAAGGGACACTTCAATATACTTTTTTTATAATTTATAAATTGAATGAGCAACCACTAGTTGTAGCCCCTACAATTTTGTCTTTATTTTTTCCACTAATTGATTTGCAACCAGTAAATTGATGTTTTCCAGAAGCTGGTGCTGTTGGGAAATAGAAGTTTACATTATTTCCTGTTGCAGTACAATCTTTTAATGTAATATAACCTGTATTATTGTTTTGATCAAATCCACGTGCTTTGTTTCCTGTTGCAACGCAACCTTCTAAATAATGATTATCTGCTGTAAAGTTTCCACCTACTTTAAAACCTTGACCATTTCCTGAATTTGTACCATTATAAGATGCTTCACAGTCATAGAATCTAACTGCATTTGTTGCATTGTATAAATCAAATCCATCATCTGAATTATTTAATGCTACACAATTTGTAAATACATTTCCTGGTCCGATTGATAATTTAGCTGCAAAACCATCTGCATTTTCACCATCTGTTTTTGAATCATAATTATAAGTAGATGTTACTCTAGTAATTGAGTTATATGATGCACCATTACTTAATTGTAAACCTGTGTCACCACATTTTGTAATTGTACAATCTTGTACTCTATTATTGCTTCCACTAATATAGATACCGTTATCTCCTGCATTTTTGATTGTTAAACCACTGATAATCCAATAATCTCCTGAAATTTGGAAACCTCTTGAGCTATCTGCATAAGGTTGACTTGAAAAGTCCACAACTGGTGTATGTCCACTATAATTTAAAATTTTAATAGGAGCACTTGATGTCCCACTTTTACTTAATTTATAAGTATTTGAACTTGTATATGTACCATTTAATAAGAAAATTGTTGTCCCTGCACTTGCTTTAGATAATGCTTTATCTAATGTTCTAAATGCTGTATTTCTTGTTGAACCATCATTTGAATCATTTCCTGATGTTGATACATAATAATATGTTGTCGCTGCATAAAGTGGTACTGTGATCACACTTAACATACTTACGATTAACGCTAAAATAACTACGCCCCATACATTTCTTCTTACTCTTTCCATATGCATTCTCCTTTTCATAATCATTATGTCTCATTATCTAAAAAGCCATCGGTAGTTTTATTATTTTTATGACTTTTTTAGATAATTCTTATTTATATTCATAATTATATGTCCATTATATACATAAAGTCAACATTTTTTCTAACTTTTATGTTAATTTTTAATATAATATACATCTATTTTCTAATTAGTTTCTATGTTGTCTACATATTTCATACATTTTCGTCTTTTTTCCTTATATTTAGTTTCCCTAAATATTTTTAAGTTACAAAAACAGGGCAATAAAGCCTTTCGCCTTATCACCCTGCTTCTGAAGAATTCTATTAAAATGTTTCTAAAATGCTTTCAATCATGCGACTTGCATTTCTTGCTGCCACATCTACAAATTCTTCGAAGTTTACATCTGCACTCTGATCTGCTTTATCAGAAATTGCTCTGATAATAACAAACGGTACATGATTTAAGTAACATGTATGTGCAATAGCTGCTCCTTCCATTTCAGCACAGTATGCTGTAAATGTTGTGTAGATATCTTCTTTTACTTTCATACTACAAATGAATTGATCTCCACTTGCGATACGGCCTACATATACTTTGTGGTCCCCTTTCAGCTTTTTGGCTGCTTCTTGGGCTACTTCTATAAGCTTGGCATCAGCTTCAAAGTAAGTCTTTTTCATGCGTGGAATTTCTCCACGTGGATTCCCTACTGCCGAAGCATCCATATCATGCTCTACTGTATCACTTGATACAACAATATCCCCAATATTAAGTTCTGGGTATAAACCACCAGCTACACCTGTATTAATAATATATTTTGCATCAAATAAATCAACAAGAATTTGTGTACATACTGCAGCATTTACTTTACCAATACCGCATCTAACTACAACAACCTCTTTTTCTTTAACTGTTCCTATGAAAAATGTCATACCCGCAATTTCTTTTTCTTCAGTAACCTGCATCTTTCTTTTAAGAGAGATTACCTCCTCATCCATTGCTCCAATAATTCCTATCATTTGTTTACTCCTTCCTGTTTCTTCAGGTTTTGTATCTTCTCCTATTATATACAAATATCTACTTTACTAAAAGCCCTAACGTCTTTTATTCTTAACTTCCATGACACGTTTTTCTAAAATAGGCTTCATTTTTGCCCACACCATATTTACATCCTTTTCCCAATTATCCTTTATAAAATCCTTATAATCTAGACTAATATCTACAAGTATATCTATCCAGCGGTAAATTTGACTTGCTGATACCTCATTTTCATCATACATAATAGTTACCAACGCTCTATCATAATCTACCTTTACTCCTTTTATACCCCCTAACAGCTTTAAAGCATCTAATACAAAGTGCTCATATATCTTATATTCATCTTCAACATCTGCAATTTGCTTAGCATAAAGCTTAAGTTCCCCTGGCTCATTACTAATCGTCTCAATTTTAATCATACTTTTGATTAAATTTTTCTTTAATCCAAACATTTTCTCTACCCCCACCCTTGTATTTATGTACTGCTTATATACTAAACTATGAATATAATGTTTATTTTAGACTAATGTACAAGCTGAGAGGCATAATTAATTATTTTTTGTAATATTCCTAGTTTAGAATCACCTCTTTTTAGGCAACACTTTAACATGGAGGTGTTTATATGAACCGTGATAATTACATGGCAACTACACATCACATCATAACTAAATCCGTTATAATCTACATTCTTAACTGTACAGATATCCTTTTCACTTATACTTTTCTCAAAACAGGTACCTTTTATGAATTCAACCTGCTCATGCAAAACATTGTCTCTAACCCCTACCTCAGCATCCTAGTTAAAATCATTTGTCCCGCATGCCTCATTATATATCTCATCCATACACTCAAAACTCACTACACCACACACATTCGTCTCTGCAATCTCACCATTACACTCCTTCTCCTAGTCTACCTCAGCGTCAATCTCCTCCACCTCTACTATACTCTAACACTTCTCCTCACATAGACTCCCTCAAAATATCCCTTATTATGCACTAACATCAATCGCCACATCCATTCCTTATAAAACGTAGGCCTCACTTAAAAGCGCCAGCACTACGCAGGTTTTCCCCTACGTCTGGTTGCCACCATCGCAAAAAAGGCTGCTAGCACTTTTAAATGCTAACAGCCCCAAGCTTATTTTTTAAGCGCAGCCCCCACAAAGTCCACAAATAATGGATGTGGTCTATTAGGTCTTGATAAGAACTCTGGATGGAATTGTGCACCTACAAACCATGGGTGGTCTTCTACTTCTACGATTTCCACTAAACGATTATCTGGTGATGTTCCTGTAATTTTAAGTCCTTTGCTTGTTAATAGCTCTCTATATTCATTATTATATTCATAACGGTGACGATGTCTCTCTTCAATTTCTTTTTGTTTGTACGCCGCATACGCATGGCTATCTTCAGCAAGTACACATGGGTAAGCACCAAGTCTCATTGTTCCACCCATATCTTCTATATCTTTTTGATCTGCCATAATATCGATTACTGGATATTTAGTTGTTGGCATAAGCTCTGAGCTGTGTGCCCCTTCAAGTCCAGCTACATTTCTAGCAAATTCGATAACTGCACATTGCATACCTAAACAAATACCAAAGTATGGTACTTTGTTTTCTCTTGCATAGCGTACTGCTTCAATTTTTCCTTCTACACCACGGTCTCCAAAACCACCTGGTACAAGAATACCTTCCGCATCTTTGAGAAGTTCATTCACATTTTCACGTGTTACATCTTCTGCATTAATCCAGTCGATTTCAACTTCTGCACCATGATAAATTCCAGCATGATGTAATGATTCTACGATTGAAAGATAAGCATCATGTAATTCTACATATTTACCAACTAAGGCAATTTTAGTCTTCTTATCTCTATTTTTGTCTTTTTCAACCATAGCTTTCCACTCTGTTAAATCTGGTTCTGGACAATCAATATGAAGTTTTCTACATACTATTTTCGCAAGGCCTTCGTCTTCTAACATAAGTGGTACTTGATAAAGTGTTTCCGCATCTAGGTTTTGTACAACACAATCTTTATCTACGTTACAGAATAATGCCATTTTGTATTTCATATCTTCTGAAATTGGTTGCTCTGTGCGACATACGATAATGTCTGGTTGAATTCCGATAGAAAGTAACTCTTTTACAGAGTGTTGTGTTGGTTTTGTTTTCATTTCCCCTGATTTTGCAAGGTATGGAATAAGTGTAACATGAATATATAATACATTTTCACGTCCTACATCTGTTGCTACCTGTCTGATTGCTTCAAGGAATGGTAAGCTTTCGATATCCCCTACTGTTCCTCCGATTTCAGTAATGACAATGTCTGAAGTTTCTCCAGTATTTCCTACACGGTAAACGCAGTCTTTAATCATATTAGTGATATGTGGAATAACTTGAACAGTTGCACCTAAATAATCACCTTTACGCTCTTTATTAAGTACTGACCAATATATTTTTCCTGTAGTGACATTGCTATACTTATTAAGTTTTTCATCAATAAATCTTTCATAGTGTCCTAAGTCTAAGTCTGTTTCACTACCGTCATTTGTTACAAACACTTCTCCGTGTTGATAAGGACTCATTGTACCAGGGTCAATATTGATATATGGATCAAACTTTTGAATGGTAACTTTTTTTCCTCTCGCTTTTAATAATCTTCCTAGGCATGCCGCTGTAATTCCTTTACCTAAACCAGAAACGACTCCTCCTGTAACAAAAATATATTTTGTAGACATCTTTTTCACCTCAACCGTTTTTTTTTCACATTATCAACCTTAACATTGTATTATTAATAAAGCCTTAGTGTCAAGTAATGTTATTCATTGTTATTAAATTTTACATTTTGTTTATTTATAACTATATAAGTCCTTTTTTTTAGTTCAATTTCACCCATAAAAAAAAGACCTATACTACTCGTTCTTCTACTTCATAGTATAAGTCTTCTCTTTAATTTGTATGCCTGTTATTTAAGACCAATTACTTTATATTGCTCTAAGCTTTGTACTGCACCTAATATTGCATTGTATTTTTCATTCATATTAGCTATAACATCATTAATTTCTAATATATTACTTTCAAGATGAGATAAGCCTTCAAGACCTGCTGTCATATCACTTAATTGTCTTTCAATGTTACCTTCCTCGCTACAAGCTACTTGTGCCGTATCTGCTAACTCTTTAATAAATTTAGTTACATGACCCATTTCTTTTTCAATAGTTGCAGTATTTTCTTTACTTACTTTAATATTCTTATCTACTTCTTCAATTTTTTCTTCAATCTTCTCAATACCAATTGTTGTTGCTTCAACCTCTTCATTTGTTCTAAGAGAAGAATTTTCAAGTTCACTTAAAAACTTCGTCATGTTTTCAAGAAGCTCTTTTGTGCCATCTGAAAGTTTTCTAATTTCTTCTGCTACTACAGCAAACCCTCTACCTGCTTCTCCCGCACGAGCCGCTTCAATAGATGCATTAAGTGCAAGTAAGTTAGTTTGTTCTGCAATAGATGAAATACCTGTAATATTACTAGCCACATTTTGAGCTGTTTCAATAAAAGTATTTACTTGTTTCTTCATAGATTTAGCTGTTGTATTAATTTCTTTAACAGCTGTTGTAATTGTCACAAGGAGGCCTTCAATATAATCTGTCGTTGAAGCGGATACCCCTACTTTTTTATTAATGCCATCTAATGTTTCTAACATTTGTGCAGAGTCTTCACCGACCTTGTTCTTAGTATTATCTACACTTCCAATTTGGCTACTAAGTTCTGATTGCCAACTGTTTAACTCATTAATTCTATCTCTTACCTTTTGAACACTACTGTCTACACAGCCCTTAATGTCATTCATATCACCTTTGAGTGGTGCTATATCTGCTTTTAAGACTTTAATTTCTTCTCTGAGTGCTATAAGCTCCTCTACTGTTTCAACCCCTAAAATCGCATTTTTACTAGCTTTAAGTGCCTCTAATAACTCATCAAGCTCACCTGCTGCTAATTGTTTCATATGTTGTAAATCTCTTTTGTTACTAAACATATCGTTGCTCCCCCATTTCATTGTAATAGTATTTTTAACAGTATTTTCGAATTTCTACCATCACCTTCTGAATGCCGCTTATCTTAGTGTCATTTTTCATAGCTTGAATATAGTCTGATTTATGTGTATCTAGTTCTTTGATTTTTTGAACTAAATTGTCTTTAGTTAAATCTTCTTCAAATAATACTTCGCAGTAGCCTTTTGCTGACATTGCTTTAGCATTAAGGATTTGATCTCCACGGCTAGCTGCTGCTGATAAAGGAATAAGAAGACTTGGAATATTAAGTGCTACAATTTCAGCTAATGCATTCGCTCCTGCTCGTGAAAGCATAATATCCGTTGCAGCAAATAAGTCTGCAAGTTCGGAGCTTGCATACTCAAATTGCTTATATCCCTCCACTCCAAGCTTACTTTGATCTAAATTTCCTTTACCACATATATGAATAATGTTAAATCTCTTTAATAACTCTGGAAGTGCCTCACGTAGCACTGTATTAATCTTAACTGCACCACTGCTGCCGCCCATCATTAATAAAACGGGTTTAACTTGTTTAAAGCCACATAATCTATAAGCTCTTTGCTTATCTCCTTCAAATAACTCCTTACGAATGGGTGAACCCGTTAATACCCCTTTTTCACCTACATATTTAAGTGTCTCCTCAAAATTTACGCAAATTGTCTTAGCGCCACGCATTGCAATTTTATTTGCAAGCCCCGGTGTCATATCTGATTCATGAATAATAACCGGAATACCTAAAGTTCTTGCTGCAAGTACTACTGGCACTGTCACAAAGCCTCCTTTTGAAAAGACGACTTGAGGCTTAATTTTTTTAAGTAATTTACAGGCTTCAAAATATCCTTTCATTACTTTAAAAGGATCCTTGAAATTTTCTTTTGATAAGTACCTACGCAGTTTACCTGATGATATGCCATAGTATGGTATATTTTCTTTCTCAATAAGTTCCTTTTCCATACCATTATAACTTCCAATATATTCAACATTCCACCCCTCACTCTTAAGGCTTGGAATTAATGCTATATTAGGTGTTACATGTCCTGCTGTACCGCCACCTGTAAGTACAATTGTCTTCACTCTTATAATCCTCCTTATTTAGTAGCACATTCAATAACTGCTTTTGCTACTTGGTCAGCTACTCCTTCTGCAAATGGTTGTGGAAGAATATTTTCTGGACCTAAGTCTTTTTCATCTACCATCCCCGCAATTGCTAAAGCCGCTGCAATTTTCATATCTTCTGTGATAGCTGTCGCTCTCGCTTCTAGCGCACCTTTAAAGATACCTGGGAATACAATAACATTATTTACTTGATTTGGGAAGTCAGAGCGTCCTGTACCAACAACTAATGCTCCTGCTGCTCTTGCAACATCCGGCATAATTTCTGGTACTGGATTTGCCATAGCAAATACTATAGCATCTTTATTCATACTACTAATCATTTCACTAGATACAATATTAGGTGCAGAAACTCCTACAAATATATCGGCATTAATGAGCGCATCTTTTAGAGTTCCACGCATATGAGTTTTATTTGTTACCTTGCAAATATCTTTTTGTGCCCAATTCATCCATGCTTCATTTTCTTCTAAAATACCATTACGATCTACTACTGTTACATCATTGAAACCATAGTATAAGAGCAATTTAGTAATAGCAATACCGGCTGAACCAGCACCGTTTACTACAACTTTAGCTGTTTCTTTATTTTTCTTTGCTACTTTTAACCCGTTAATAATCCCTGCTAAAACAACTATTGCTGTACCATGTTGATCATCATGAAAAACTGGAATATCCAATTCTTTTTTTAATGCTTCTTCTATCTCAAAGCAACGTGGTGCAGAAATATCTTCTAAATTGATTCCCCCAAATGTAGGTGCGATCTGTTTAACAAATTTAATAATTTCAGCAGTATCTTTAGTATCTATGCAAATAGGCACGGCATTTATACCACCGAATTCTTTGAAAAGTACAGCTTTTCCTTCCATAACTGGCATTGCTGCTTCGGGTCCAATATCCCCAAGGCCAAGTACAGCTGTTCCATCAGAGATGACAGCAACAGTATTGCCTTTCATCGTATATTTATACACATCTTCTTTATTTTCAGCAATTTTTTTACAAGGCTCTGCCACCCCTGGTGTATATGCAATTGCTAAATCCTCTCTACTACTTACTTTTGCCTTTGCTTTAATTTCTAATTTACCTTGCCATTCTTCATGCATGCTAAGTGCTGTTTCTTTTAAATCCATGGTTAAAATCTCCTTTATCGTGCCATTATTTCTTCATACAAAAGTTAGTTTGTCTAAATTTTAATTAAATTTTACACATTATTAAGACAATATCCCTTATGTTAATAATACTTATGATTATAACTTTAGTCAATAACCCCGAGTTTATCAATTTAAATGTTTATTATCTTATTTATAGGCAATACTTAATGTTAATAGGAAGATATTTCACACTTCCAAGTAAGTACGGTGTACATTGCTTTTACTAGCGATATATGTTAAAGTCATTGTGTACAATTAATGAAAGGAGCCCTTACATATGTGTGGTTTTTGTGGCTTTGTAAATACAAATATAGATAATAAAAAATTAATCCTAAACAACATGATGGACACCATTGCCCACCGTGGTCCAGATAGTGCAGGAGAATATATAGATGAGCATATCAGCATGGGATTTAGACGCCTTAGCTTCCTTGACTTAGAAGCAGGTGCTCAACCTATTTATAATGAAGATGGCCGTTTTATTCTTACTTTCAATGGTGAGATTTATAACTTTATGGAAATTAGAGAAAAACTTATCGCAGCTGGTCATGTGTTCAAAACACATACTGACTCAGAAGTTCTTGTACATGGCTATGAAGAATATGGCACAAATCTTTTAGATCATCTTCGCGGTATGTTTGCCTTCGTCATTTGGGACAAAAAAGAACAAACACTTTTTGGTGCGCGTGACCACTTTGGTATCAAACCTTTCTACTATACACTCTTTGATAACAACTTTGTATATGGTTCAGAAATCAAAGCAATCTTAGAACATCCAGAAGTAAAAAGAGAACTTAATGAAGAAGCTCTTGAAAATTATTTAACATTCCAATACTCAGCATTACCTGAGACTTTCTTCAAAGGTATCTTCAAACTACCTCCTGCACATTACTTTGTGCTTAAAGATGGTAAAATGTCACTTACACGCTACTGGGAACCTGTATTTGATGCAAAAGAGGATACACTTGAAAACTATGTAGACGCCATTGACAAACAAATGAAAGAATCAATTGAAGCTCATAAAATCAGTGATGTAGAAGTTGGTTCATTCTTATCTAGTGGGGTAGACTCTAGTTATGTAGCAAGTTGTTTCGGGGGCGACCATACTTTCACAGTAGGTTTTGCCAATGAAAAATATAATGAAATCAGCTATGCGGAAGAACTTTCAAAAGAAATTAATATTCCTAATACAAACAAAGTTATTACACCTGAAGAATACTGGAGTGTACTTCCTAAAGTACAATATCATATGGACGAGCCTTTAGCAGATCCTGCTGCAGTTGCTCTTTACTTCGTTTGTCAACTTGCTAGCCAAACTGTAAAAGGTGTCCTTTCCGGAGAAGGTGCTGATGAGTTCTTCGGTGGATACAATATCTACAAAGAGCCTCTTGATTCAGCAGGCTATCGTAAATTACCAAAAGGATTCCGTAAGTTCCTTGCTAAAATTGCACAAGCAATTCCATTTAGCTTCAAAGGTAAAAACTTCTTAATCCGTGCAAGTAAAGACTTAGAAGAACGTTTCTTAGGAAATGCCTATATGTTCTCACCAGAAGAACGCAAAAAACTTCTTAAAATCAAAACTAACGCTATTGATCCATTTGAATTTGTAAAACCTATTTACGACAAAGTTCAAGATAAAGACGATATCACTAAGATGCAATACTTAGATATGCATATGTGGCTTGCAGGAGACATTCTCCTTAAAGCTGACAAAATGAGTATGGCAAACTCTTTAGAAGTACGTGTACCATTCCTTGATAGAAAAGTATTTGAAGTAGCTTCTAAAGTTCCTACTAAATATCGCGTTAACAAAGAAAATACAAAATATGCAATGCGTCTAGCTGCTAAACGCAACTTACCACCAAGTGTTGCAAACAAGAAAAAACTTGGCTTCCCTGTACCAATTCGTGTATGGCTCAAAGAAGATAAGTATTACAACATTGTAAAAGATGCCTTTACATCTGAAGTAGCTAATAAATACTTCCACACAGAAAGTCTTGTAGCACTATTAGACGATCATAGGGCTGGTAAAGCAGATAACAGCCGTAAAATTTGGACAGTATTCATGTTCCTCACATGGTACGATGAATACTTCACAAAAGTAGCTGCATAATCATGCAGCAAAAAAGTTATTATGAAACTATGAATAGTTTCATAATAACTTTTTTCTTTTATTCCCCATGTATCTCAAAACAAAACTAGCCACTTGGATACTGCTAGACTATCACAAATTGCGAGAGTGTAGACTAGCAGTGTCCAAGTGGCTAGCGGTCTATTTTGCGATATTACTGACAGTTCTTAATTTGTTCTAATACTGCTGCTAATTCTTCAATTGTTGTATCTGTATTTGAGCTCTTATTAAGTGTAATACCGTCATTAGCTTTTCTTGGTACTAAATGTAAATGGAAATGGTGCACACTTTGACTTGCTACTTCCCCATTATTTTGAACAACGTTTATTCCTTCAGCACCCACTGCTTTTTTGATTTGTGCTGCAATCTTTTGAGCCAATGGATAAAGCGCTGCTGCTTCTTTTTCACCAAGTTCAAACATATCACTGTAATGTGCCTTTGGAATAATTAAGGCATGTCCAGGTGCTGCTGGAAACCTATCTAAAATCACTTTAAATAAATCATCCTCATAAATTGTAAAAGATGGGATTTCTCCACTCATAATCTTGCAAAAAATACAATCTGTACTCATTTGTCTCTCTCCTTTATACTTATATTTTATATCTTATATTAATTATATAGATAAACCCATTTATAAAATTTAGTTATTCATAGTTTTTAAATCATTGAGAGAAACCTATTTACCTAGATGTATATTTCAAGGTTTTAGTTGGTTTCTCTATAATAAATTCTTCTAATTAATCTATAGTCAAATTTTAGCTAGATTTGAAAACCTGATCCAATTTAGGTAAAATAGCAAAATTACCTTTCACTTTCAATTTACCTAACATAAATGCCTTCTGATACGTCATTTTCTTACTTTGAATTTCTCTAAACACATCATCAGTCAATACTAACTCTACAGTTGGCATCCCTGATATAACTTCTTCGTAAACACAATCTCCATTTTCAATAATAATATACCCTTCTTCACCAATATCTGTAATTTGATATTTTAAAGTAGCTTTTAAACTCTTATCATGTTGGGCGATAAAATAATGTGGTAATTGTTGAATCTTTTTATTCTTAACAATTTCTCCTTGTCCAGGCCTTCTATACACGCCAGTATTCATACTGATAAACTCATCGTTTACTTCTTTCTTTAACAAACTGCTAATTTCTTTAATCGTTTGTTCTTTAGTAGATAAATCAATATAACTTTCTTTTTGAGCAGTCTTTTCTACGCCTACACTTTTCGGTACTTCGAGTCCTCTTGCTTCTGGTTCCTTTGTTTTCTCTAAACCTTCCGCTCTCAACATACTTGCAAAACTTTTAATTTCCGGCTGTCTATCTACTTTACTCTCTGATTGTCCTTTATAACTTGCCACCTCATTAAGATTTACCCCTTCCTTAATAAAGCGATAAATCATTCGCTCACTACACCCTATATTACCTCGTTCTTGCTTTAACAAACGATAGAAATCTTCTACTTCCTTTTCTAGACGCACTTCTATTTCTTCTAAAGGAACTTGTTTATTGAAGCATACCTTGCCACCTTCAATACCGCCTAGTATGTTCCAGGCCTTTAGCATACGGTCTGCTGCTTCCATTTCTCCAAGCCAATTACTATATGTAATTGCCAGTAATGGTTTATTGAAGTTTTCTGCAGTATATAATGTAGCTGCATCAAAGAAACTTTGCATTGCCCCATGTATAGAAAGCATCGGCACATTAGTTACTGCAATAACCCCCTTACTTTCTCGAATAGCAGACATTACACTCTCCATCTCTTTCGTCTTAATACCCGTAAAATATGGTAATTTATACAAATCTACTTTATGTATCTCTATATCCAACTCTTCTAATACTTTAATGACAGTCTCTACACTTTTTGTTAAATAGCTTGTATTACAATCTGCTAGTAGAAGTATTACTTTCATATTCCTCTTCCCTTTCTACCACTCTACATTTTATAGTTTGTTTCTCTGTATTTAAATTCTACCTTTATTTTAGCATATATTTCTTTTCTGTGGTAATTTTTAACCCTCATCCATTTTAAACTTTACTACGTTACAAGAACGTGGCTAATGCTACGTTCTCGCGTGTAGTAAAATTGAACATCAATGTTTCTTACTCTATAAAAAAGTGGCTCCGCCACGTTCAGCAACTTATAGCCTACTTATCACAC
>NZ_CEVXFV010000077.1:0-15958 GCF_982396655.1 Cellulosilyticum sp.
TCTATTTCTAGACTAGTAAAATACTATGGAAAAGTTAATTGTCTACAGCCTGAAGAAAGCACTTTTTAAGTGCTTTCTTTTTTTGTACGTAGATGAAAGACGAAAGACTAGATAAAAATTTAACGCTTGATTTTATGAAAATTTTAATGTCTAATATATAAGGTATAATTTTATAGAAAAAATCCAATATAAAAGAAATTTGTCTAATATTTGACAAGGATTTAAATTATGAATAGGAAAGTGGGGACTCGTGTGAAAGTAAAAAATATCAATCAGCCATTAACTAGCCAGCAAGTTCAAATTATTGATCAGGTGATTCAAGGTTATAATGGTGAGCATTCAAGATTATTAGAAATTCTATTAGAAATACAATCTTTAATGGAGGGACAATATATTTCAAAAGCAGTGGCTTATTATATCGCAGAAAATATGGGGCTTCATGCAAGTCGAATTTATGACGTCATTTCCTTTTTCTCAGCTTTATCAGAAAAGCCAAGAGCCAAGTATCCAATTCAAGTGTGTGAAAGCATTGTTTGTAAAGTAAATGAAAGTGATAACTTATTAAATAATTTGCAGTTACTTTTAGGTATTGATTTAAACGAAGTGACCTATGATGGGAAATATACGATTGAGGAAGTCCCTTGCTTTGGTGCATGTGATAAAGCACCAGCTATGCGTATTAACGGGAAAGTATATGGACCGCTTCATACAAAAGAACAAATCAAGGCAGTACTAAGTGAATTAGAATAGAGGTGGGAAGATTGAAAAAAACAGTAAGCTTTATAACTCAAAACTTTGGGAAATATGATGTTAATTCAATAGAATCTTATGAGTCAGTGGGCGGTTTTTCTGCCCTAAAAAAAGCTGTAGTGATGGATGGCTTTGATATTGCAGACCTTATTGCAACTTATGAAGTAAAAGGACGTGGTGGTGCAGGTTATGACATGGGTAAAAAATGGCGCCAAGCAAGAGAAGTAGTAGGTGATGAAAAGGTTGTCGTTTGTAATGCTGATGAAGGGGAACCATGTACTTTTAAAGACCGTACCCTTATTGAAAATGACCCATTCCGCTTAGTGGAAGCCATGATTATTGCAGGTTATAGTGTAGAAGCTAAAAATGGTTATATTTATATGCGTGAAGAATATAGCCACTTAAGACCACTCCTTTTAAATGCAATTGCTTCTGCTAAGGCAAAGGGGTATTTAGGTAAAAATATTTTAGGTAAAGGCTTTAACTATGAACTTCATTTGTATTCAGGTGCAGGGGCTTATGTATGTGGTGAGGGGACTGCTCTTGTAGAGTCTATGGAAGGAAAAAGTGGAAGACCTAGAATGAAGCCACCATTTATTAAGCAAAGTGGTTTATTTAGTCTACCAACTTGCCTTAATAATGTAGAAAGCTTATGTCTTGTACCAAGTATTTTATTAGATGATGAAAAAACATATTTACGATATGGAACACAGGAATCTGTAGGGACAAAGATGATAAGTGTAGGCGGAAATGTCCAAAAGCCAGGTGCTTTTGAAATTCCATTTGGGCTTACAGTAAGAGAAATTATTAATGATTTAGCAGGTGGCACAGCAGAAGACCATGAAATTAAATTCATTCAATTTGGTGGCGCATCAGGGAAAATTGCAGGTCCTGAAATTTTAGATGTACCTTATACATATGAAGACTTAAAAGCTGCTGGTGTAGGCGTGGGTTCAGGAGCAATCTTAGTAATTGATGACCGTACAGAGGTAATAGATTTCTTACAAACAACACAAAAGTTCTTCTCGCATGAAAGCTGTGGACAATGTACACCTTGTCGTGAAGGAAATCGTCATGTAAAACTTATTCTTCAAAAAATAAAAGCCGGTACACATACAGAGGAAGATATAAAAACGCTCAAGAAAATCGCAATGATTATGCAAAATGCATCACTTTGTGGCCTTGGTGAATCAGCACAAAATGCAACAGTAAGTGCAATGCGAGTATTTCCAGAAGTATTTGAAGTAAGAGGGGGAAGAGCATAATGGTAAATATCAAAATTAATAATATGCCACTTACAGTTAAGAAAGGCACACGCGTTATTGATGCAGCAAAAATGGTAGGGATTGATATTCCACACTTATGTTATCATCCAGATCAAAGCGTTAAGGCACACTGCAGAATGTGTGTTGTAGAAGTAGTAGGTAGTAGAAAGCTTTTAGCTTCTTGTTCAACACTTGTATGGGAAGGCATGGAGATTCATACAGATACACAAAAAGTCAGAGATACACAAGTAGGTATCTTGGAAATGATTTTAGCAGACCATAATCAAGATTGCTTAAGCTGCGCTAGAAATGGCAACTGTGATTTACAAAAATTATGCAGCCGTTTTAATATTTTAAAACCAACGCTTGAACCAGTTGTAGTTAAAAAATCAGTTCAAGATGGTAACCCAAGCTTAGTTCGTGATTTATCAAAATGCATTAAATGTGGACGCTGTGTCAAAGCATGTAGCGAAACGCAAGGTATTTGTGCCCTTAGTTATTCAGACCGTTCTGAAAGCTTTACGGTTACAACAGCTTTTAATGATCAATTAGAAAAAACAGACTGTGTATTATGTGGTCAATGTTCTACAGTTTGTCCTGTAGGGGCAATTGTAGAAAAAGATGATACACAAAAAGTATGGGATGCCTTACATGATCCTAGTAAACATGTTATCGTTCAAGTAGCACCATCTGTAAGAGTAACACTTGGTGAAGCTTTTGAAATGCCTAAAGGTAGCATTGTAACAGGGAAAATGGTAAGTGCTCTTCGTATCATCGGTTTTGATAAAGTGTTTGATACCAACTTTGCGGCAGATGTTACTATTATGGAAGAAGGAACAGAGTTACTTCATCGTATTCAAAATGGAGGAAAACTTCCTATGATTACATCTTGCAGTCCAGGGTGGGTAAATTATATGGAAAAACACCATGATCATTTAATTGGACATCTATCAACAGCTAAATCGCCACAACAAATTTTTGGTGCCCTTTCAAAATCATATTATAGTGAAAAGGCAGATATTGATCCATCTAATATTGTTACTGTATCAATTATGCCTTGTGTGGCTAAGAAATATGAGGCAGCAAGACCTGAGATGGAAGTAAATGGTTGTAGAGATGTAGATATTGTTCTTACAACACGCGAATTCATTAAAATGATTAAATATGTAGGTCTTGATTTTGCGAACTTGCAAGATGGAGAATTCGATAGTCCATTAGGTGAAGGCAGTGGTGCAGGTGCTATCTTTGGAACAACGGGTGGCGTAATGGAAGCTGCACTTCGCAGCGTATCAGAACTGCACACAGGTAAACCACTTGCAAGCTTAGAATTTGAAGCTGTAAGAGGCAATGAAGGCATTAAAGCAGCGACAGTTAATTTAGGCGGCACGGAAATCAAAGTAGCTATGGCACATGGCCTTAAAAATGCTAAAGTCATTATGGATGAAATTGAAGCAGGTACGTCTGAGTATACATTCATTGAAATTATGGCATGTCCAGGTGGATGCATTGGTGGTGGCGGTCAGCCAATTAATGCTACATTTGATGTGAAAAAATTACGTCAAGATGCCCTTTACAGCATTGATAAAGGCGCTAAAGTACGTAAATCACATGAAAATCAAGAAGTACAGACACTTTATAAAGAATATCTTGGAAATCCATTAAGTGAAAAATCACATCACTTATTACATACCTACTATAACAAGCAAGAAAAAATGAACGCAATGAATTGCTATGATTTATAAATGATAAAGGACGGTTGCAGGGAAAGTGCTGCAACCGTTTTTTTTGAGGTCTTGGGGCCATGGATAAGTCAGCACATATATTTTTCCATCTCCGCTCATGCGCTCGAGGTCGGGCTAAAAATATATGCCAGGTTGTTGCATTGATAGCGTAATGCAGCAACCTGCTTTTTGGGGAATTTTTATAATATGACATATAGATGACATATTATAATGGTTATACTTAGAGATAAGAACTAAGGAGGAGAGACTATGATGGGAGCAAAGAGTGGAAGGGAAAAAGGTGCACAGGAGAGGCCAGAATTAAAGAGGGGGATAGAGAGTAAGGGATTTAGAGCGTATTATTATTTAAAAGAAGAGTTAGTTGCTTTTTGTAAAGAGATGGGATTACAGAGTACAGGAGGAAAGCAAGAACTTACGGAAAGAATCGCTCATTTTTTAGAGACAGGGGAGAAGCTAAGGAATAGGAGCAGCATAAAACGTAGTGCAGTCGCTGGGGTGATGATTACGCTAGAAAGCATTATAGAAGATAACTTTGTATGTTCCGAGGTGCATCGTGCATTTTTTAAAGAAGTGATTGGTCCAAGCTTTTCATTTAAGGCCACCTTTCAAAGGTGGCTAAAGGTTAATAGTGGTAAGACCTATAAAGAGGCTGTTATCGCATATAAAGAATTACAGAAGAAGAGCAAAGTACAGATAACTAAGATTGACAGTCAATTTGAATATAATGCATATATCAGAGATTTCTTTAAGGACAATAAAGGAAGAACCTTGCAAGAAGGAATTAAGTGTTGGAAATACAAGAAGGGGCAAAAAGGACATAATAAGTACGAAGCACAGGACTTAGCAATATTAGAGGATGTTACCAATGAAATATGAATGGCGGAAGAAAGAAAAAGAACTTTATATACCTAGTAGAGTTCCACAAGTTGTAGAAGTGCCTAAGCAAAAGTTTTTTGTGATCGAAGGAAAAGGTAATCCTAATGATGAGGATTTTGCAGAACGTATTGGTGTTTTGTATGCAGTATCTTATGGGATTAGGATGATGCCTAAAAGTGGGTTTATACCAGAAGGTTACTTTGAATATACAGTTTATCCTTTAGAGGGAATATGGGGTATGACAGAAGAAGGAAAGCATTCCAGTATATTTCGTAAGGAAGAACTTATCTATAGGTTGATGATTAGACAACCTGATTTTGTGAATGAGGATGTAGCAATGAAAGCCTTAGAAATCACAAAACAGAAAAAGCCTCATCCATTATTGAAGAATATTACTTTTGAAGAAATAGAAGATGGTTTATGTGTGCAAATGCTTCATGAAGGAAGCTTTGATGAGGAGCCTGAGTCTTTTGCAAAAATGATGCAATTTATAGAGGTACATAAATTGGAGCGACATGGAAGTACACATAGGGAGATTTATTTAAATGATGCTAGGAAGGTAGAACAAAGCAGATTAAAAACAGTATTACGTTATTATTGTAAAATATGAAGCTAAAGAAGAGGCACAAAATAGTCCATCGCCATGGATAACCTTTAGCCTATTTTATAATGGAAAATTTATAACGCATGAAATATTGTCAGATAAGAAATTTATAAGATTTTTAGAAACACTTTAGAATAAATATAAAAAGCTATGGGATTCCATAGCTTTTTATATTTATTCTAAATAAGACTTCATTAATTTAATTTTAAGATAGTAAGGGTGGATTTAAAAATCTTGAGATATTTAAGAGAAAGATTAATGATAGAGAGTATATTAGGAGAGTTACTAGTAGTGAGTGTAGTATGAATGACTAAGAAAGATTTTTTGATAATGTAAGGAGAAGTATAAGAAAGTGGAATACCATTTAAACATAATTGGATGGAAGTAGGAGAGTCAGTTGTAGTACAAAAATGGGCTAAAAATGTTATGAGATAAGTAGAATCACTTTCTAGTAAAAGAGAAGGAATCGAATATTGAATGGCATTTCCAGTTTTAGAAATTTCTTTGCCAAGGTCAAAGTTTCTATTTGATGGGAGAATATAGCAATTTGAATTCTGGATACAAATACTGCTAAGAGAAATAGTTGACATGGGGCCGGTAGGTCCAGTAGGACCAGTAGGCCCAACAATACCTCTGGCACCGATAGAACCAGCAGGGCCAGTGGGACCAACAGAGCCAGTAGGACCGGTAGGACCGGTAGGCCCAGCAATACCTCTGACTCCAATAGGGCCAGTAGGACCCATAATGCCAATAGGCCCCGTAGCACCAGTGATACCTCTAGTTCCAATAGGCCCCGTAGGTCCTGTGACACCTTGAGCACCTTGAGAACCAGTAGGTCCCGTAGCGCCAGAGAGGCCTCTAGCCCCAATAGCCCCCGTAGGCCCGGTGGCGCCCTGAGAACCAACAGGCCCTGTAGCCCCGGAAATACCTCTAGCCCCAATAGGACCGGTGGGGCCAGCAGCACCTTGAGAACCGGCCGGCCCCGTAGCGCCAGAAGTACCTCTAGATCCAATAGCACCAGTAGGCCCAGTAGGCCCTTGAGGACCAGTAGGTCCAGTAGGACAGGTAACGGAACAAGAACTTACGCTAACGGTAGTTGTAGCCTGGTTGTTTGTAGTATCAGTGTCGTGAGTAGAACTACTAACGCTTGCTGTATTTGACAAAAAACTACTGGATGTATCATTTACAGTACCTTGAATGTAGAGGGTAATTGTATCGCCACTAGCTAAACTACTTAAGGTAAGGGAGTCGCTCCAATCTGACCAAGTTGTATCTGTGCTTAATTTGTAAAGGGGATTAAGTAAGGATACTTGGTCTGTAATAACAACATCACTAGCCGTATCAGGACCAGCATTAGAAACTTTAAGTGTATAGGTGGCCAATGCACCGATTTGTATAGGGTCAGGAGAGGTGGTTTTTGAGATGCTCAAATCAGCACTAGGTAAGACAGTTAAAGGCGCATTAGAAGAGTTACTATTAAAACCAGTAGGGATACCACCTTCAACAGGTGTATAGTCAAAAGAAACTTTTGCACTGTTTAAAATTGGATTGGTAGTAGGTTTTGAAACAATCTTTGCACGAAAGCTAATTATAACAGTAGATTTGGAATTAAGTCTAGCATCATTTGAAGCCGAAATATAAAAACCTGTCGTAGGATTAGCGCTTGTATTAGAGACATTATTAATGGTGACAGAACCAGATATAAATTCAAGATTACTAGGTAGGGTATCAGAAAAGAATACATGAAATAGTGGATAGTCTGTGGTATTTGTAAAAGTAGATGTATAGGTAACAATCTCGCCTAGATAAGCGCTTGTAGGTGTAACTGTTTTTGTAGGTGTTAAGGTAGCCGCAGATAGGGTGATTTCACGAAGCCTTACTTCATCTATAGCATAATCATTACCATTAGCAGCAGGACCTTCGCTAAGAAATTTCACAGTAATTTTTGAATTTGAGCCAGTATTAAGTAGTGTGCCTATTTCTTTCCACTTAGGGACAACTGTCTGTATGGGAAGCTGAACGCCTAATGTTTCGTCATAAAGGGTGGAACCATCGGCAGATAAAATCTGGACACCTAGTGCAGGAAGTGCTAATCCGAGTTTATTATCTAAATTAGCAATCCAGGTAGAAAATAAATAATAGGTATTGGGAGAGACGGTTAGTTCTTGTTGGAAAATAACAGCCCCAGGATTATCGCCGTTTATAGGAAGAAAACGACCTGTCTCATCGCCAGTAGTTTTATTAGATAAGACCCACCAGGAATAATCTGAGCGAGGATAAAGAATATTGGTAATGCTATAGTTACCATCTATAATAGCTTCGCCAGGGCCTGAATAATTAAAGTCGGTAATGATATCGGAATAGGGAGAAGTCTCTGGACGCGAATTAGCAGCAGTACCAGCTACAAAAGAACCAAAAAGACCATTATCAGCGATAGTTATAAGATTAGTGGTAGAAAGAGAGGCTGTAGAATCTAAAACTGTTTCAATGGGAGAGTAAGTTATAGGACCGTCTAAAAAATTCTGATCAGTTAAATTATCTGTAGAAACAGTAATGAAAAGAGTGTTGGGGGTAGTAGAATCTAGATTGGTTGCAATGCTAGGTGGATTACTCACATAAGATAAAGGAGGGTCGGTACCTTTAGGCGTAGAACCTGTAGTAGCGTCAGAAAAATTGCCACTAGTGTTAGTTGCAGTATCACCGTAGGCTTCTACAAGAATATAACTTCCAGCAGGAACATTAGTGAAAGTAAAAGAGCCATCAGAACTGGTTATAGCATTAATACGGCTAGTTGTAGTGGTGTTTTGAAGGACGATAGGAACATTAGGTATGCCACTATCAGAAGACGTTACAGAGGTAGTTCTATTGACATCAAAAATCAGACGACCTGATACAGTAGGCAATGTAAATATCTCCTTTCAGAAATATAAGCGCTAATTTATCATATGATATAAATAAAAAAGGTATAACTATAAATGGCAAAAGCTATGGAGGTTCTAAGTCCATAGCTTTTTTATATGGGAGGGAGTCTAGGCCTCTCCATAAGTTTAGATATATTGGTTTCTAAATATGTGTGTGTTTATTATCTAGAATAATACTCGATAATAAGTTGCTCGTTAATTTGAATAGGAAGCTCATCACGTTGAGGCGTCCTAATGAGTGTACCTTTTAGTCTATCGCGATTTACTTCAAGGTATGGGAAATCAGTTGCAATTTCCATGTTGTCTTTGAAAATTTGTAAGTCTTGAGATTTTTCTTTAAGTGAAATTACATCACCTACTTTAACAGCATAAGAAGGTCTATCAACTTTCTTGCCATTAATAAGGAAATGACCGTGGTTAACCATTTGTCTTGCTTGGCGAATAGAACGTGCAAAGCCCATTCTATAAACCATATTATCAAATCTTGTTTCAAGAGCTGATAAGAAAATTGGACCAGGGTTTGAGCCTGCTTTTAATGCCTTGTTTACGTATTTAGCAAATTGTTTTTCTAAAACCCCGTAATAGGCTCTTAATCTTTGTTTCTCAAGTAGTTGAGTACCGTAATCAGAGAGTTTTTTACTGTCCCTACTTGTTGTATTTGTTGCTCTGTCCATTGCTTTAGGATGCCCTACTACGTTTAATCCAAGGCTTCGGCACATCTTAAAACGTGGACCCATCATTTTTGCCATATTGTCCTCCTGTTCTTAATAATAAGCTTATTATGAGATTATAATAACACAAGTTAAAGATTAATGAAAGTCATTATCAATAAAAAATATAAATTTGTAAAATCTGTACATAAAATTTTGGAAAATAGTACTTTGAAATATAAGATGTAGATAAATATAACTTGTAGAGTTAAAAACTCAGTTTAATTAGTCCTAAATAAAAGTGAGTGGCTGAAAAGAAGTTTAACTTATTTATCATCCTATGAAAAATGAGAGTGAAAATATAAAAACTGGCACAAAATATAGGCGCATGTAAATTTAATGCTTAAATATAATAATAAATCAAATAAATACTATTGGAAAATGATTATTTGTTGGTTTATAATGTTAAGTAATAGAATAATTAAAATAGATAAAATAAATAGTCAATTGATTTGCCCAGATAAAAGTGGTAGGTTATTTAAATAAAGACACATATATAGTACTTTTGTAAAAGTGAGTATACTATATATAGTATTGAAAATGACGGATTACAGATAAGATAAAGCAGCACAATAGCTTAGAATATATAGACTGTAAGAAAAAATAGAAGGAAGAAGAGAAGGGAAGCGAGATAGTGAGCCAGTTTAATGTAGAAGTTTTTAATGAATTAATGTTACAAAAAAATATCATGGATACGCTTACACAGATTCAAGAAGAATACAAAGAAGATGGGTATAGCTTAGAAAAGCTTTATACGAGAGTGAAACTTTTATATAAAGAAGGAATGAGTGAAGAGGCAAGAATTAATACACTTATTAAATCTGCAGTGGAACTTATTACAAAGGAAGCTCCTAAGTGGGAGTTCATTGCTTCTAGATTATTAATGTGTAAAGCAAATGCAGAAATTCATGAACGTATGCAAAAAGGCGGGATCACAAGTTTTTATGAGAAGCTTTTATATTTAACAAAAGAACAGCTTTATGGGGAATATATTTTAGAAAATTATAATAAGGAAGAAATAGATAGTTTGGCTACTTATATGAAAGAAGAACGTACAAACTTACTTAATTATAGTGGACTTGATTTACTGTTAAATCGTTATGTAATTAGAAGTCATAGCCATGAATTATTAGAAACACCACAAGAAATGTTTATGGGTATTGCCATGCACTTAGCTTTAAATGAAAAAGAAAAAGTAAAATGGGCAAAAGCTTTCTATGATTTATTAAGTCAGCTTAAAGTGACAGTTGCAACACCTACTATGTCAAATGCACGCAAACCTTATTATCAACTTTCCTCATGTTTCATTGATACAGTACCAGATAGCTTAGAGGGTATTTATAGAAGTATTACAAATTTTGCACAGGTTTCTAAGTTTGGTGGTGGTATGGGACTTTATTTTGGGAAGGTACGTGCCAATGGAAGTAGTATTCGTGGTTTCGAGGGTGCTGCTGGTGGTGTTATTCGTTGGATTAAACTTGCTAATGATACAGCTACAGCAGTAGACCAATTAGGAGTAAGACAAGGCGCAGTTGCATGTTACTTAGATGTTTGGCATAAGGATTTACCAGAATTCTTGCAGCTTAGAACAAATAATGGGGATGACCGTATGAAAGCCCATGATGTTTTCACAGGTGTATGTTACCCAGATTTATTCTGGAAAATCGCAAAAGAAGATATTGAAGGGGACTGGCATTTAATGTGTCCTCATGAAATCCAAACAGTAATGGGATATGCCCTTGAAGACTTCTATGGTGAGGAGTGGGAAAAACGTTATTTAGAATGCATTAAGGAAGAACGTATTAGCAAACGCACCGTTAAGATTAAAGACCTTATTCGTCTGATCTTAAAATCTTCTGTAGAAACAGGTGCACCATTTACATTTAACCGCGATCATGTGAATAAAATGAATCCAAATGGTCATGAAGGGATGATTTATTGTTCTAACCTTTGTACAGAGATTGCTCAAAATATGAGCGAGATTAAAGGGATTAAAAAAGAAGTAAAGGTAATTGATGGACAAACGGTAGTGGTAGAAAGTATGGAAGCTGGGGATTTCGTAGTGTGTAACTTAGCCTCTCTTACACTTCCTAACATCGAAGAAGATGAACTGGAAGATGTAGTTTATACTATTACAAGAGCTTTAGATAATGTTATTGACCTTAACTTCTATCCACTTGAGTATGCAAAAATTACTAATAGAGGCTATAGACCAATTGGACTTGGAGCAAGTGGGTACCATCATTTACTTGCTAAAAAAGATATTCCTTTTGAATCACAGGAGCATCTTGATTACATTGAAGATTTATTTGAAAAAATCAATTTTTATGCTATTAAAGCAAGTAGCAGTTTAGCAGCAGAAAAAGGAATGTATAGTCATTTTGAAGGTAGTGATTGGCAGACAGGGGCATACTTTGAAAAACGTCATTATGAGAGCGAAATGTGGGTAAACTTAAAAGCAGAGGTTGCAAAGAATGGTATGCGTAATGGCTATTTATTAGCTATTGCACCGACTAGCTCTACATCTATTATTTCAGGGACTACAGCATCTATTGACCCTATTATGAAGAAATATTATATTGAAGAGAAAAAAGGTGCACTTATTCCACGTGTAGCACCAGACTTAAATGCACAAACTGTATGGCTTTATAAAAATGCACATTATATGGATCAGACATGGCTTGTAAAAGCAGCAGCTATCAGACAACGTCATATTGACCAGGCACAATCACTTAATTTATATATCACACCAAACTTCTCAATGCGTAAACTATTAGATTTATATCTTTTAGCATGGGAAGAAGGCGTAAAAACAATTTATTATGTAAGAAGCCAATCTCTAGAAGTAGAAGAATGTGATTCTTGTTCAGCATAATATCTTATTAAAAATAAGAGGAGGAACGTATGGAGAAGTTAGTAAAGAAATTACTGTTTAATGAAAATGGGGACATCGAGGTTTCAAAGAGAAGACTTATTAATGGGAATACCACAAATCTTAATGACTTCAATAATATGAAGTATACATGGGTAAGTAAGTGGTACCGTCAAGGTATGAATAATTTCTGGATTCCAGAGGAAATCAACTTAACACAAGATGTGAAGGATTATCGTGAACTCGATGAAGCGGAGCGCACGGCTTATAATAAGACATTATCATTCTTAATTTTTTTAGATAGTGTGCAAACAGCCAATTTACCAAATATTGCGCAATATATTACAGCAAATGAAGTAAACCTTTGTCTATCGATTCAAGCTTTCCAAGAAGCTGTTCACTCTCAAAGCTATGGGTATATGCTAGATACGATTTGTTCACCACTTGAAAGAAATGAGATATTATATCAATGGAAGGATGATGAGCATTTACTTGCGCGTAATAAATTCATTGGGGATTTATATAATGAGTTCCAAGTAAATCAAAGCCCATTTTATCTTTTAAAAACAATGATTGCCAACTACATTTTAGAAGGTATTTATTTCTATTCAGGTTTTATGTTCTTCTATAATCTAGCACGTAATGGTAAAATGCCAGGTTCTGTACAAGAAATTCGTTATATTAATAGAGATGAAAATACACACCTTTGGCTATTTAGATCTTTAATTTTAGAAATGAAAAATGAAGAACCTGAGTTGTTTACAGAAGAAAATATTGAAGTGTTTAGAGCCATGATGCGTCAAGGTGTAGAAGAAGAAATTGCTTGGGGACACTATGTAATTGGAGATAACATTGAAGGTTTAAACAAAGAAATGGTGGCATCTTACATTAAATACCTTGGGAACTTACGTTCAGAAAACTTAGGTTTTGGTGTACTTTATGAAGGGTATGAAAAAGAACCAGAAAGTATGAAGTGGGTATCTGAATATAGTGATGCCAATGGGATTAAAACAGACTTCTTTGAGGCTAAATCAAGTGCTTATGCGAAAGCATCAACTTTAATTGATGATTTATAAAATAAATATATTGAAAATACCTAGCAAATTAACTATGATAAAGTTAATAGCTAGGTATTTTTTTAGAAATGAGGTGATGTCTGTGAAAAAAAGTAATAAGAATATACATATTGTAGTAGTATGTATGTTACTATGTGTATTTTTGCTTGGTAATAGCTTTTGTAGTAGATACACTATAACTGAAAATATTGTTCATTCTAAACAGGCATTGCCTCGCGTGGGAGATACAATCAATCGGCTTAAAAATATAATGTATAACATAAATGCTGAGAGTATACAGGGGCGTCAACGGGGAAGTGTGATAGACGAAAAACCTGAGCAATATAGATTCGGAAATGGCATTAGAAAACAGATGCTCTTATTTTATTGTTTATGCGAAAGTATGGCCTTATTGGTTACAGCATGGACTTCGTACATATTAATTTCGAGAAAAAACCTCATAAATTATTTGATGGCCATTATATATATTCATAAGTCGGACGGGCAAAAGGAAGGCGAACATATTTTACTAAACTCATAAGACAGTATAATAAGAAAAGAGGATTATGATGAAAAATAGTAAAAATACGTTTGCAATATTAATATGTAGTATTATTGCTTGCTTGAGTATAGCAATTTTTGGTGTGGGTGATCAAGTTAAAGGTGCCATGGAGATGCGTTTTGGTATTGATATTAGAGGTGGGGTAGAAGCTGTTTTTGAGCCACAAGACCTTGAGAGAAAAGCAACGGAAGATGAGCTAGAAGCTGCAAGGGGTATTATAGAGACGCGTTTAGATGCTAAAAATATTACAGACCGTGAAGTAACCATTGATAAAGAGGGCGGATATATTATTGTAAAATTCCCATGGAAATCAGGAGAAACTAACTTTAATCCTGAAGATGCTATAGCAGAATTAGGAGAAATGGCAAAGTTAACCTTTAGAGATGAAGACGGGAATGTGATGCTTGAGGGCAAGAATATCAAGAGTGCAAAGGCTATGGAAAACACTAATGGTGTGACGAGAGGTTATGAAGTAGCACTCGTTTTTAATGGAGAGGGAACGAAATTATTTGAAGAAGCTACTGGACAATTAGTAGGTAAACGTATGGGCATTTATATGGATGAGCAGTTAATCTCAAATCCAATGGTAGAAAGTAAGATAGCCGGTGGGCAAGCTGTCATTAATAATATAGAAAGCCTAGAAGAAGCAAGTAATTTAGCTGAGAAGATAAACGCTGGTGCATTACCATTCTCTTTATCAACGACTAACTTTAGTACCATAAGTCCAACACTTGGGAATAATGCACTAAATATTATGGTAATAGCTGGTTTAGTAGCCTTTGGGCTTGTGTGCTTATTTATGATTGTATATTATAAATTACCAGGCGTTATAGCCTGCTTAGCTTTAACATTACAGATGTCATTGCAACTATTAGCTATTTCTGTGCCACAATATACATTAACTTTGCCTGGTATTGCTGGGATTATTTTATCCTTAGGTATGTCTGTAGATGCCAATATTATTATTGCTGAAAGAATTGGGGAAGAAATCAGAAAAGGAATATCATTGAGAGTCGCTATAAAGAATGGGTATCAAAGCGCCTTTTCATCTGTTTTAGATGGGAATATTACAACTGCAATTGTAGCGATTATTTTAATGGTATTGGGTTCTGGAACGATGTTAAGTTTTGGATATACCCTATTAATTGGTATGATTTTAAATGTATTTATAGGTGTAAGCGTTTCTAAGAAGTTGTTACTTTCTATAATAAGTTATAATAAATGGTATGATGTGAAATATTTTAGAAGTAGCAAAGAGACAAAGACTATAAGATTTTATGAGAATAAAAAGATTGTTGCCATTATATCAGGGATACTTGTAGTTATTGGGATTGGAAGCATATTTATAAGAGGGGTAAAATTAGATACACAATTTACAGGGGGTGTTGTACTTAATTATGTTATTGAGAGTGAAGTGAATACAGATAGCATAGAAGCTGCTATAGCTCAGGTGACAGATAGACCAGTAACTGTTCAAATCAGTAAGAATCAGATTGATGAAACAAAGAGTGTAACGGTAACACTTGCAGGAACAGGAGGTATGACGCCAGAAAATCAAAAAGAAATAACAGAAGTCGTGGCGCAGGCAGTAGGAGAGCAGAATGTTACATTAGCAGAAACATATGTCGTGGAACCCTATATAGGTGCAAAGGCATTAAAAAATTCAGAGCTCGCAATTGTCTTATCAATTGTATTTATGACTATTTATGTATGGATACGTTTCTCAGTATTAAATGGTTTGACAGCAGGGATTACGGCAATTATAGCACTCATCCATGATGCTTTTGTTGTATTTATTACATTTGTTATTTTTGGCATACCATTAAATGATGCCTTTGTAGCAGTTATACTTACGATTATAGGATATTCTATTAATGATACAATTGTACTTTATGATAGGATAAGAGAAAACATAAAGACGGATCTTAGAGCAAGTGTAACAGAGCAAGTTAATAAAGGCATTTCACAGACATTTACAAGATCGCTTAATACGTCTTTTACAACAGGAATGTGTGTACTTGTTATTTTAATCGCTTCTTTGATTTTTGGAATTAGTTCAATCAGAGAGTTTGCATTACCTATGTTCTTTGGATTAATTAGTGGGTGCTATTCTTCTATATGTATTGCTAGTATCTTATGGGCAATGTGGGAAAATAGAAAGAGAGCATAGTAGTAGTTAATAACCCCTTCAAAATAGTGAAAAACTATTTTGAAGGGGTTTTATTTTTTAGTTAGCTATAAAAATTTATTTATATGATATATTTAAGGTCTTTATATGGAAAGAGTTCATCTAATGATTTTTTGAAGAAGTCTTTAATCTCAGCTATTTGCTCTTTAGGATATACGTATTTGCCATAGCCAAACTGGCCATATTTAAATTGGCGGTCTTTTTCTGTTATAGGAAGGCTTGTCTCAGGGAAGATTTGTTCAATGCGTCCTTTAGCACGTAAGGTATAGCGATGAGAGATGATTTCAAAGATTATGGGATGTTTAAGATTATCAGGTAGCTGAGCGCTAAGGTTTAAGAGTAGATCATAATACTCTACTTATTATCTAGGAAAGTTCTACTTTCCTAGATAATAAGTAGAATTGACTTGATAT
>NZ_CEVXFV010000078.1:0-15563 GCF_982396655.1 Cellulosilyticum sp.
CATTAGTATAGATTGGCCTATATATCTATCTTACTATCTTAATATAGATTATCTTATATATGCTAAATTGTATAGTACGTTAAAATTTTTTATTGTGAAAGGGGTATTACATATGCCATTTATTAATTCTAAAGTGAGTTGTAAAATTGATGCATCTAAACAAGAAACGCTTAAATCTGCTTTAGGCCAAATCATTTCTACTATTCCTGGGAAAAGCGAAAACTTTCTTATGGTAGGTTTTGAAGATGAGTATCCTTTATACTTTGGTGGCAATAAACTTGATAAAGGTGCTTTTGTAGAAGTTAGAATTTTTGGTTCGACTAGTAATGAAATCTTAGAAAAGTTAACAGTCCAAATTTGTGAACTCTACGAAAAGGAATTAGGTATTTCTCCTCGTAACCTATATGTTACTTATGACTTTGTAAACCATTGGGGCTGGAATGGTTCAAATTTCTAACAATAATTCCTCAGACTTTCATAGCATCCATATTATTTTTAGGGTATAATATGGATTGTGATAGTACAATTTTAACTCTAGCAAAAGTGAGTATAACGAAGCTACTAATTCTAGTTTCGTTATACTCACTTTTATATTTATATAGATTTCACATTTATAAAATTTAGTTATTTATATCTGTTAGTCATGTGAAATCATTGAAGAAAACAATTTACCTACATGTAGATTTCACGGTTTTAGTTGGTTTTTCTATAAACTACGCTCAACTTATATTTATAGATTATGTTCAATCTTTGAGTTTGAACATAGGAAAATTAAAATTCGAGTTTTCCTAATTTACAAAAAAGGAGATATTACGAAACGCGTTTCGTAATATCTCCTTTGGTAATATACCCTATAGTTTTTCAACAACTTTTTCCATTATGTCTGTATTGATATCTTCAACTTTTCCAGCATCGCAGGCCTTTGCGATATTTGGATCAATTGGAAGTTTGGCTAGAACTTGTAGACCATAGCTTGCAGCTGTTTCTTCGATGTGGCTTTCTCCGAATATTTTGTGCTGATGGTCACAGTCTGGACAAATAAAGTAACTGTAGTTTTCAATAAGCCCAATGATAGGTACATTAAGCATATTGGCCATTTTAACGGCTTTTCCAACAATCATTGAAACTAATTCTTGAGGTGAGGTTACAATAATGATGCCGTCTAATGGAATAGATTGAAATACAGTGAGTGGTACATCTCCTGTACCAGGAGGCATATCTACAAACATGTAATCTACATCTTGCCAGATAACCTCTTGCCAAAATTGCTTAACAGCTCCTGCGATAACAGGTCCTCTCCATACTACTGGATCTGTTGGATGCTCTAAGAGGAGGTTAATGGACATTATATCAATTCCACTTTTTGTGGTTACAGGTAATAAACCTTGTTCATTAGCATACGCTTTTTCCGTAATCCCGAATGCTTTTGGTATAGAAGGTCCAGTAATATCAGCATCTAACACCGCAGTATGGTAACCTTTTTTATTCATTGCTACAGCAAGCATTGAAGTTACACTAGATTTACCCACACCACCCTTGCCACTTACTACGCCAATTACTTTTTTAATAGAACTTAGCGCATGGGGTTTCTCTATGAGACTCTTTGGATTTTGTCTTGAAGAACATTCCTTGCTGCAGCTTCCGCAGCCACTTTCACAATTATGATTTTCACTCATTGTCTTTCTCTCCTTTGACGAATGTATTGCATTCATTTTTAAATATAAGCTTGTAAGCGAGTTTTTATTTTACACTGTTCTTGGAGTACTATATAACTTACATTAATTATTTAATAGGAGGTATCCTATCTTCATAACTTCATTTGATTGCATTTGAGATATATTACTATGATATAAATTTATTTTGTTTTATTATTTCATTTAAATAAAATGATATGTTTAGTTTATAGATTATGATTTGTGATTTGATTCGTTAATTTGTTGGGCTTTTGATCTATAACCTGTGATTTGTGTTCTTGGTTTGGATGATATATCTAGCATGATTCGTAATCGTGTGTTATAAGCTCTATATCTCTGCAGAGAAACCAACTAAAAATTTGAAATATACATGTGCGTAAGTTGTTTTCTCCCAATGATTTCACATTGCTAAAGATTATGAATAACTAAACTTTATAAATGTGAAATCTATAAATGCTCTCAAATGTCATTATTTACTTTGATAAACTTACTTTTGCTAAACTTATTTTTACTAAACTTATTGTCCCAATGATTAGTTATTAATCATCGATTCTTTGTTTTGTTTATTCATTTACAAACTTACATTCACTACATACTTTTCCCTGGTCACATTTAGTATGTGAAACTTCGTAGTTTCCACCTTCAATGACTAGGTTTTTGCCTTGTATTAAGACCTGTGCCACCTTATGCCTAGCTGAATATAAGATACGCTGAAATGTACCTCTTGAAACTGACATGCGTTTAGCAGCTGCATCTTGATCTAGGTTTTCGAAGTCGATGAGCCTTAAGCTCTCTAACTCCTCTAATTGTAAAATGATTTGTTCATTGGAAATACACTCTGGTTTGAACACTTTGCTCGTTGGTTCAACACAAATTCTTCTACATTTTGTTATGCGCGGCATATATACACCTCCTACGCCCACGAAATGGGCATATGCACATTACAATTAGTAGTATAATGTGCATATGCCCATTTGTCAACTATATGATTTCAGTTGTATTATACCTTATTATTCTCTTGTTAATACACCTATTTCTTCCAAATTTTCTGTGCGAGACAATAAATCTCCAGGTGATACAAAGAATTCTTCTAAATTCACTAGCTTTTCTATAGCCTCTGCTAGATTATCTGATTTAGTCAGTAAGATACAGAACTTCTGAACTAAATTCATAAATTCTTTGTCTAGTTGTATAGGCTGTACTACTTCCTGCATATTGTTTGATTGAAGTGCTTCTAAAAGTTCTTTAGCTGCTTTTTGGGCTGCATCAACATTTACCTTATTGCTAATTGGTCCTTGAACTCCTTTTCGCTCTCGTCTTACTTCTTTTATAAGGTCTTTCTTTATTTTTTTATAAGATAAATTACGTCCTGACGTTTGTTCCTTAACAAGCTGTAATAAATTATACTTTTTAACATCTTGTTCTTTCTTTAAAATAATTCTATACTCAGGTCCTGCTTCTCTATAGCAATGATATACAAATTGCGAACATTGCATAGGATCTTTCCCAGGATATAGCTTTTCATCTGTCATCTCAATAAGTGCCATCATTGCAAGTTTAATTATTTTTGCTAAAGCTTTATTTACTTTTGTATCCTGACTACATTTCTTAAATAAGAAATAGATTGCCAAAAATAATAAATCAGCTGTAGCATAAGGCTCATCATTATTTACATATTTAGCGGCAACATCCACTACCTTTTTCATATCAAGGTCTTGTATTTCCGATTTTAAACGTAATACTGTGGCCATCCTTTGACTTTCCACTCTTGCCTTAGTGGGTGTAACGACTAAACCATGTAAAGTTTCTTCTGCTATTTCATCATTGCTGTAATACACCATAGCTGCATGACTTACTGTTGAATCTGTTACCCATGCAATGGCCCTGCTTAGCGTATCTTCTTCATCGGGTGAAAATACCATCACATCCCCTTGGTGCAAATCACTTACTCCTATTTCTTTTGTATTACTCATCTTCCCCTACCTCTTTTCCTTTGTATTTATTGTAATCCCCTAAATGGCAAAAAAGGTCTTTAACTCCTTAACCTTGTTTCTACTTAAAGGAATAACATCCTTAATGTCTTTAAAATAAATATCATATGTATAGTTAATACGAGGTTTAAACTTATTAACCTTATTTAAATTAGCTATATAACACTTATGTGTTCTAAAAAAAGCGTGCCGCTTTAATTTGTTTTCAAAAAAGTTAAGTGTCTTGTTACTTTTATAGACCTCGTTGCCTGTATGGATTAGGATATTGCCTTCTACTGCATCTAGATAAAATATTTCATCATATTTAATGAGTACGACTTCTTCATCTTGCGTTCCGCAAATGATATCTAAATCATAATCGGATTCCTCACTAAGCTGACTAATAGCTTCCACATGTTCCACTGAATTATTCAGCTTTTCGATAGCTTTCATAATGCGCTGCTCACTATAAGGTTTAAGTACATAATCTATGGCATTGATTTCAAAGGCCTTTACAGCAAACTCATTATAAGCTGTAACAAAGCAAATTTTCGTATTTGGATATATGGAAATTATTTGTTCAGCTAAATAAATCCCATTGATATTAGGCATCTCAATATCTAAAAAAAGTACCTCACAAGGATTCTTTAACAAATATGCTAAGGCTTCACAAGAATCCGTGAACTGTTTCTGAATATTTATTTTCTCTTGCTTCTCCAAAATACTAACCAGATATTGAAGAGAATTTATTTCATCATCTACAATTACCACATTCATCTTTACACCCCCAATGGTATCTGAAAAGTTATGCTTGTTCCTTCATTTTCTCTACTTGTTACTGTCATTTTTGTCCCATAGTACTTTTCAAGCCTATAGTTAACATTTTTAAGTCCTATGCCCCCTATATTAGAGTTAGGATTCAAAATCTGAGTTGTCATACTAGCTGCCATCCCTTTACCATTGTCTGTGATGCTTACATCCAGTTTATCTTCCTTTCGCAGACAGGTTATGCTAATGATGAGTTTTTTGCCATAAAAGCCATGCTTAATGGCATTTTCAGCTATAGGTTGTAATACAAGCTGAGGTACCATCACCTTTGACAATGCTTCATCTACATTAATTTCTAATTCTAATAGTCCATTTAACCTTGTATTTTCAATTCGAATATATGCCTGCAAAAGTTCTATTTCTTCTTTCAAGGAATACATAGGATTTTTACGATAATCAAATTTATGCTTTACTCTTAGGAAGTCACAAAAGTCCAATATAAGCGCCTGTGCCTTCGTCACAGATGTTCCCATCATATTATAAATATTATTAAGCGTATTAAAGAAGAAATGAGGTGCTATCTGTGCCTGCAAAAAAGCAATTTCCATATTTTTAGCTTGAGTAGATTGGTCAAAAGCATCTTCTATACCCTTATACACTAAATACATTTGGCAAACTAATAAGAATAGCTGCCCATATACATAGTTTCTAATTCCTGAAAAAGCATTTAACCCATACAATCGCCTAATAAAGTCTATACTGACCGTAAAAAGGAGAATAATCGTTCCACTTAGTATAAGCCATGCATAGTTTTCTTTTTTATATACTGCTTCTATTAAATAAATAAGCATATTAGCTATGTTTATAACAAGTAATACGATATAAATTCCCGCAATATGTGTTACTAAAACAATTGGCATTACAAGTATTAATACTGTATATATCATATTGCAGCTCATGATTGCTATAAATAACTTTTTGTGTCTTTGCCTTGGATACATGGTCTTTATAAATAATCCTAGGGCCATAACCTCTCCTATGTAAGCTAAAAACTGTAATTTATACACTGCTTCAAATGATATATTAGGGATAATGTAATAAATAACACACTCATTAATAATAAGTTCTAGTGCTGCTTGAGATATACAATGTAAACTCAAATATAAATAGGCTTTATTTCTCTCCTGCATACTAAATAATAAAAGCATATAACAACCTAGCCCTAAAAAGATTCCTATTGTAATAGCCGTAGTAAGTGCATTCTTTATAAAATTAGTTTGAAGCTTCTCAAAATCACCTATTAAAATATTATCTGCTATTCCACCACTCAAAAGATGATAGTTAGATACCTCAATCACTATTTCTGCTTCATTGGATTCTATATAAAAAGGTACAATCTGATATTTCCACTTAGGTTGCTCTTCTTGTAGATTTTCACCTACAACACCGTTTTGAAATACTTCTTCTCCATTAATTTGTAAGCGATAGGCATTGCAAATCATGCCTACATACAATCCATACCTTCCCTTTTCTGGCAGTTTTACATTCATTCTATATGTTGCAGTACCATAAGTACCAGCCTCCCACGTACCAGGTACTTCAATATATTGCTTTAAAGAGTGGTTTCCTTCTTTATCAAATGTAATTTCCCACTGTCCATCTAAGGCATATATATTCTCCTTTATCTCTTTATTACTTAAATCCAAATAACCATTGACCACTTTCATCTCTGATACGCCACAATTTGTACGCCATAAGAAATTTATAAATAAGACTATAATTATAAAAAGTGCACTTATTAGCATAATAGATGAAATCTTTTTAGCTGGCATTTTACTTCCCCTTAGTTATTTTAAATATTATTTTAATTAAAATAATTCTATATTTATAAACCTCTATTTTCAAGATTAAAGTTAATTATTTTTATCGTTTTATATTAATTCGATTTAAATTAAAAACGTGCAACCCAACTAAATCATCCGTTTTGTTGCACGTTTTTGTATTCTTAGCTAAATTTTTAAAGATATATAAAATGTACTTCCTTCTCCCAACTTACTTTCTATCCAGATGTCTCCCTCACAAATAGAGACGATTTTTTTAACGAGAGCTAGTCCTAGTCCATTTCCCTTCGTACTATGTGATTTATCACCTTGATAAAATCGGTCAAAGGCATGCTTTATCGTATCTTCACTCATGCCAATCCCTGTATCTCTGATACTTACATTAATCCTATCTGCCTTTCTTTCACAGTCAATTCGTAGCAGACCGCCTTGATGTGAAAATTTAATGGCATTATCAATCAAGTTACTCCATACTTGTGCCATTAAAACGCGGTTCCCATTAAACATCATATTGTCCACATTCAGTTCTAAGTCTAGCTGCTTTTCTCCCCATAGATTCTCATAATTTAATAAGATACGGCGAATTTGCTCTCCTAAGTCATAATATTCCTTTTCCAGTGCAATCTCTTGATGATCAAGTCTTGATAAGGCAAGTGTATTATTCGTTAGGTCTGTAAGACGCTCTATATTATCTAAAATATATTTAATATACCTCTGTCGTTCCTGCTCATCTAAATTCTCATCTTGAAGTAACATACAATAGCCCTGAACGGCAGCTAGTGGCGTTTTAAATTCATGAGATACATTACCGACAAAGTCATTGCGCAGTGTTTCTGTATTTGCAAGTTCTTTTACCATGATGTTAAAACTAATAGCCATCTCTGAAACTTCTCTTATGACACTGGTCTCATCAAGGCTCACATTAAAATCCCCATTTGCCACTTGCTTAGCAACCTCATTAATTTTATATATAGGTCTTAAAATCCAGCGACTAAAAAATGCTGCAATTGTCACCCCGATAATTGCTGTTAGTATCAACATATAGGTCATAGATGTCACAATACCTATGACTATTTGTTTCTTGCCTATTACTACTGGCCGATTCATTAAAATCCTACCTATACAAAAAACTGCGCTTAATGATACTTGCATAATGATTGCAGTCATAATAATAAATATGCATCTAACCGAAACCTTTCGTTTCTTATTTTTATTCATCTTTTTTTATTCATCTTTAGGTACCGCCTTATATCCTAAGCCCCTTATGGTTTTTATCTCAAAATAGGGGTTATCTTTAAAGCGGTCTCTCAGTTTGCTAATATGAACGTCAACAGTATGAAGTGTGCTATCTGTTTCAAGTCCCCATATCTCATCCATAATTTGTTGCTTTGTGAAACAACGATTTAGGTTTGATAGAAGTTTAAATAAGAGATTAAACTCCTTTTGTGGTAATTCAAGACTTTTGTTATCACTTATAACTGTTTGCTCATCATATAATAATTCCATTTCACCAATTTTGAGCCTTTTGCTATTTACAATCTGAGCTCTTCTTAAAAGCGCATTAACTCTTAATACCATCTCATTTACATTAACTGGCTTGACCATATAATCATCTGTCCCTATCTTAAAACCATTTTCCATATCTTCAAATCGATTTTTGGCAGTAATAATTAATATAGGTATTGTGCTGCCACTTCGCCTTACTGATTTTATAAATTCATAGCCATCCATTTCAGGCATCATTATATCTGAAATAATTAAATCAATGTATTCCACATCTAAAATATCCCAAGCCTCTACTCCGTTACGTGCAGCATAAGCCTTAAAACCGTGCCTATCGAGAACGGTACAAAATAACTCACATAATGCATTATTATCTTCTACAACTAATATCTGAAACATGCTCTCCTCCAGTCAGCTTATGTTTATATATACTATATAACATATTTTTCAACTTAACTTCAATTCATATCCTCACTCCCTTCTTCATCGTTAAGGTCAAGTTGAAGTTAAGTTGAAATTTAATTGATATTATCTTTTCAGCTTTAAATACTAGTCATTTTATTGTTAATTTTATCTTTACGTCTATATAATATGGAAAATATTGACGTATTTTATCGCATTATGTTAAAATACCTAACAGTGTTAGATATAAATACTGTTATTTATTTGTAGCACCCTATACATTTTTTATGCATGCTTCTTCTATGCATTTTAAGAAAGCGAGGATGACAAATGGATTATGACAAATATATGAAAGAAAGCTTTGAATTGTTATGTGCACTCCATAATTCTCATAAAGAAAATCAAATTCAGATGACTTTAAAAGGTGAACTCTTTGTGCTTTTCATATTAGATTCACGTGGTGGTAAGGCCTTACCTGGGGAATTAGCTGAAATAGCTGATGTAAGTACGGCTAGAATTGCCGCCATTTTAAAAAGCATTGAAAAAAAAGGATTACTTAAACGAGAAATAGACGCAGCTGATCGTCGTAAGATTCTTGTGACCCTTACGCCTGAGGGCATTACATATTGTCAAAAGAAAAAAGATGAAATCTATGCGTATTGGAAAAAGCTCATGGATGCACTTGGCGAAGAAGACGTTCAAAATTCTATCCGCATTATGAAAAAGTTCCTTGATTTCACCAAAACTACCGGTTGCTACATTACAGACTAGCTATTTAATCATTATATTGTATACAGGAGGATTCGAATGAAAAAATTAGCACCTGCCTTATTTATGTGTATGGCACTTATTTTAAGTGGTTGTACAGCTTCAACTACAGAAGAAACTGCTGCCTCTACTACGGAGAAGGCCGCTGAAGAAAGACCTATTGCCGTAAGCGTTCAAACTGTCAAATCTGGAGATATCGTTAAGGCTAATACATTTAGTGGACGTACCAAATCTTCAGGGGATACTTCTGTAACAGCAGAAACTGTTGGCAAAATCCAAAAGGTTCATGTAACTGTGGGTCAAAAAGTTCAAAAGGGAGATGTTTTACTTACTATTGATGGGACAGACCTCAATAAAAACATTGAGCAAGCCAGAGTTTCTTTAGAAACTGCTCAGCGTTCTTATGAAAGTGCCGTTGGTGGAAACGTTGCGAGCCAAATCAATCAACTTGAAAATGCTGTAACAAATGCGCAACTTGGTTATGATGAAGCAAAACGTAATTATGATATGTATTATGAGCTTTACCAAGCAGAAACAATTACTGAAGACCAGTTTAAAAAAATTGAACTTTCACTACTTCAAGCTGAACAAGGCTTACAAGCAGCTCAAAATACATTAGAAATCACTAAAAATCAGGTAATTCCTGAATCAAAAAAACTAGCTGCTCAAAACGTATCACAAGCACAGGTAGCTTATGATACAGCAAAAAGCAATTTAAGTAAACTTACAATTACAGCACCTGTAAGTGGTACTATTACAACTTCTAACTTTAAAACAGGTGAAATGATTGCCCAATCTGCACCAGCTTTCGTTATTTCTAACTTAGGTACTTTAAAAGTTGAATTACAAGTAACTGAAACAGACGTTACAAAATTCAAACAAGGTAATAAAGTAGATGTCACTATTTCAGATTCTGATATAAAAGGTACTGTTGCTGAGGTAGGTAAAGTACCAAATGCACAAACAGGACTTTATACAATTGATATTACTGTAGACAATAGTAATGGCAATTTTTTAGCTGGGATGGCCGCAGAAGTTAAACTTGTAGCTGAGCAAAGTCAAGGTACTTTACTGGTAGCTAAAAATGCTGTATTTGAAGAAGAAGGTCAAAAATATGTGTATGTATGCAAAGATAAATTAGCCGTTAAAACGCCTGTCGAAACAGGACTTACTAACGTAGATACAATTGAAATCACAAATGGTATTACTTCTGGTGATGTGGTTGTCATCGAAGGGCTTTCTCTTATCTCAGATGGTACTTTCTTATATCCTGTAGAAAAGGAGGTTTAGTCTATGAATTTAACTAAAATCTCTGTAAAACGCCCTCTTACAATGATTATGGTCTTCTGTATCATTGTTGTATTCGGGGCTATGGGATATCTTAAGATGCCTGTTAACCTTATGCCAGATATTGATATGCCTGTGGCAACGATTATGACGACTTGGAGCGGTGCTGGCCCTTCGGATATTGAAGAGCAAGTAACAGATGTAATCTCCGAAGCTGTATCTGCTATCGGTGGGGTGGATACCGTTATTTCCATCTCAACGGAAAGTATGTCTGCCGTTATGATGCAATTTGACTTCGGAACTAATATGTCTGATGTCATGAATACAATCCGTGATAAAGTAGACAGCGTTCAAGGCCGTCTTCCTGATGATGCGAAACGCCCTACTATTTCTCAAGTGGATATCAATGCTTCTGCCATCGGTACTTTAGTACTTACAAGTCAAATGGATAGCAGTGCCACAATGACCTATGCTGAAGATACTGTTCAGGCTAAACTCGAACAAATTTCAGGTGTTACCTCTGCCGAAATCCGTGGGGGACAGGTCTATAAAATTACTGTTGACGTAGACCCTACATTACTTACACGCTATGGTATTACAATGGATACAGTAGCTGCTGTGCTTGGTAGCGGTAATATGACTTATCCATTTGGTACCCTTACTGAAGGGCAAAGTCAATTTACAATTCGTAGCTTTGAAGAACTTACTTCTGTAGAGGCAATCGAAGATTTACAACTTGTAACAAGCACAGGGAAAACTATTAACTTAAGCGAAGTAGCTACAGTTACATATGATACAGCTGAAGCCGAAGCCATTTATCGTTATAATGGCCAAGACAGTTTACTTATTGATATTAATAAACAACAATCAGCTAACACTGTTCAGCTTATGAAAAAAGTATATAATGTCATCGATACATTAAATGCAGATAATCCTGAGTACAAATTAGTATTATCGTATGATGAAAGTGATTATATTAATGAATCCATGAACAGCGTATGGTCTACTTTATTGCTAAGTGCAGCCATTGCTTTCCTTGTTATTTTAGTATTCCTTAAAAGCTTTAAAGCTTCATTCATTGTTGCTTTAGCAATTCCGCTCTCTATCATTGGCGCTATTGTGGCACTCTTCTTCTCTGGACAAACATTAAACCTTATTTCTGTAAGTGGTTTAATGCTGGGGGTAGGGATGGTAGTAGATAACTCTATCGTTGTTATTGAAAACATCTTTAAGAAACGTGAAGAAAACATTGCATTAGAAGATGCTGCGATTACAGGAACAACAAGTGTATCTGGCGCAATCATTGCCTCTACACTTACAACTATCGCAGTATTCTTACCTATGATTTTCACAGATGGTATGATTCGTATGATGTTTAGTGCACTTTCACTGGCAATCATCTACTCATTACTCTTCTCTGTATTTGTGGCGATTACACTTGTACCTGGAATCTTTAATAAAATGAAAGTTGGCGGTACAGGATTTGGAAAAACTTCTCCAGTCTTTAAGTTTATTCAAAATGGCTATGAAAAACTTTTACGTATAGCACTTAAACATCGTTTCATTGTGCTTTTACTCAGCATCATTCTCTTAGTTTCTTCATTTGCCGTTGTCGGACAAATCGGAACAGACCTTATGCCAAGTGCTGATAAAGGAGCAATGACTGTAAGTATTAGCCTTCCTAAAGGATTAGACCTTGAAGCAAGTGATTACTATATTTCTATGGCTGAAGAGAAATTACTAGATGTGAAAGAAATCGAATCTATGACAACTTCATTTAGTAATGGTGCTTCTTTAACAGGCAGTGCAAATACTGCTTCTATCTCTATTAGCTTAGTCTCTAAAGAAGAACGTTCACTCAGCACAAAACAAGTGGCGAATGAAGTACGTGACCTCATGGCAACTGTGCCGGACTGTGAAATTGAAATTTCTATCGATGATAGTATGATGATGAGTGGCATGGGCGGCTTCTCAATAGAAGTTTCAGGTCCAGACCTTGATATACTCGAAGCAGTATCTCAAGATGTCGCTAATGCGCTTAAGCCTATTGAAGGTTTCTCTGATGTCTCAACAAGTATTGCAGATACTTCAGAAGAAATCAGATTACATATTGATCAAAAACGTGCGACTGAGTGGGGTGTAAGCATTGCTAGCGTTAACTCTCTTGTACGTATGGCACTTGAAGGTAGCGACGTCACAACTGCACGTATTGATGGCTATACAGTAGATGTTCACCTTCAACTTAAAGAAGGCACTGTAGATAGCCTTGAAGATTTACAAAGACTTACTGTTAAATCTTCCGCAACAGGTCAAGAGATTCCTCTTAGTGCCTTTGCAACATTCGAAAAACATACAGCTGCCAAAACACTTAATAAAACAGATGGTAAATATGTTATAACTATTTCAGCAACACTTGCTGACGGATTAGATTCAGGTACAGCTCAAAGCCTTGCTAACGCTGCCATTGATCAAATCGTACTTCCTAGAGATTATGAGGTAGGTCAAGGTACTCAAATGGAAATGATGATGGAATCATTCCAAAGTTTAGCGATTGCACTTGTTATGGCGATTCTTCTTGTTTACATGGTTATGGTTGCTCAATTTGAGTCATTCAAAAAACCATTCATCATTATGTTCTCATTGCCATTTGGATTCGTAGGTGTAGTAATCTCTTTATTAGTATCTGGCTGTAGTTTAAGTATTCCTGCTTTCATCGGTGTCATCTTACTTGTTGGTATCGTTGTAAACAATGGGATTGTTCTTATCGACTACATCGAGCAACTTCGTAAAGAATCCGATATGCCACTTATTGAGTGTATCGCAAAAGGCTCAGCAAGCCGTCTAAGACCAGTACTTATGACAACACTTACAACAGTTCTCGCTATGATTCCTATGGCAATGGCAATCGGCGAAGGTGCTGAAACAATGCAACCTATGGGGGTTGTCGTAGCGGGTGGACTTTCTGTAAGTACACTTGTTACATTAATCTTAATCCCTACTATCTACTTAATGTTTGAAAAACGTGGTGACCAAAAAGCCCGCGCCAAGGTTGTTCAAGTGATGTACTCACCAGATGCAACAGCTATGCAATCTGAAAATGTAGCAGCTGACAACCTATCAAGCGATGAAAATGAATCAAAAAATATTTAACTAATAAACTATTCTAGTGTGATATGAAATCTAGAGCCTCTCTAAGATTTCATATCACATTCTATAATGAGGTGAATTTATGAAACTTCTATCAAAAGCTATTGCTTTAGTGGGTGTTAGCGCCATGTTGTGCTCACCGTTATTAGCTGCTAGTCCTTCAGCTAGCAGTACAAGTCAAACTGCAACTTCTGTAGCTCTAGCTACAAGTTCTACAAGTGACATTACATCCAGCAAGCCTATTTTGACACTAGAAGATGCTGTTTCTTCTGCACTTTCTAGTAATAATAGCTTAGCACTTAATGCACAACAGTATGACGTACTTACTGAACAAATGAAATATATGGATAATATTGCTTCTTATAACTATCAGCAGCTTTATATCTCACGTAATCAAAATGAGCAACAAAGGGAATTTTTAAAAGATAAAATTACAGCTGACATTACAAAACGTTACAATAATATTGTTTTATTTGAAGAAGAGCTAAAAACGATTGAAAGTGATATCGCACTTCAAAAAGAAACAATTAAAGTATTAGAATCACAGCAAAAGGTTGGCCTTGTGACACCTCTTCAACTAGATTCTAGTCAGCTAGAACTCAAAAAACTAGAGTCCAACAAAGCAGCTAAGGAAGAAACACTGAAAAGTGAAAAGGCAAACTTCCTAATGCTTACAAATAAAGACTTAGATAAATATGAATTAGAAAATAACATTACTTTTGAACCTTTTAGATTAGATAATCCAAAAAGCTTCTTCCAAGCTAAGGCAGATAAATATCTTAAATATCAAAATGAACTAGCTGAACTTCAAAGCAATAATATCTTTGAAAACTTCGTGAATCCACTTACAGGTTCAGCTTATGCACCAACTTATGCTGAATACCTTAATGCAAAATACTCAGCGAATTCTGCAACACTTAGCGTTGAAGATAGCCGTGATAATTTAGTGCAATCACTCTTATCTAGCTATGCAACACTTCTAAGCTTAGAAGAACAAATCAATATGCTCAATTCACAAACCAGCCTTCTCGAAAAACAATTAGCAACTGCACAAGTTCAATGTAACGTAGGTCTTATGACAAAGCATGATTACAATAAGCAGGCTAATAATTTAGAAGACTTACAATATAACTTGTTAACATTAGTAAACAACTATAATAGCTTAGTGCGTACATTAGAAAAACCTTGGAGTTAGACCCTGTAAGGGATGACACAAAATGATTGAGGCGGAAATAATGTGGGGTACTAAATAAGTGGGTGTGTATCCTGCGAACACAGTTCACACACACCCACTTATCTAGCTCACATCTATTTCCGCCTACTTTTGTGGCATATAAGACCTTTAGCTAAGATGTAGCTTGCCTTATATTTGTAGCATATAAATCTTTAGCTAAGATGTAGCTTGCCTTATATTTGTAGCATATAAATCTTTAGCTAAGATGTAGTTCATCCCCACATACCTAGCAGTTGTCAATGCTAGTGTTTGATTTTTCGATAATAAACAAATTCATTATCCCTTTTTATTTCTTTATATCCTATCCTTTTATAAAAACGATTGGTTCGTATATTCCATACTGGAGTGTCCAACTCCCATATAGAAATATTAGGATACAGATTTTCTATTTGTTCCATTATTGCAATACCATATCCTTTTTTAAAGTAGGACGGATTCACAAAAATTCTACCACTATACATAATTGAAGCATTATTTGCATCAAGAAAAATAATTGCCCCACCCACAATTTTGTCATTATCAACGGCTGTAAATAAATGTCCTTCTTTCATCATATCAATGTGCCACTCAAAAGAATTATATTCGGGTGGACCGCCTATTTCTGTTGCCCCAACAAACACATCACTATCAAAGGCTTCTTTAGATATTCTTACCAATTCAGAAATATGTTCTTCTTTTGCCTTAATCAACTGCATCTTTAACCCTCCAAATTCCAATTTTTTCTCGTACATCGTTTGTGTAGACAAGTCCACATATTTTTTTGAGCTCGACTTCGAGCGCAGCGAGGGAGATGCCAAAAAACATATGGTACTCTGACCTTCTAGCCGCCCTTCCGCTTACAAGTAGCTCTTGACGGGGGTCTACGGCCTTTTCTTGCACATCATTTGTGTGGATAAGTCCACATATTTTTTTGAGCTCGACTTCGAGCGCAGCGAGGGAGATGCCAAAA
>NZ_CEVXFV010000079.1:0-14971 GCF_982396655.1 Cellulosilyticum sp.
CATTCGGCTGTTAACCGAAGGGTCGTAGGTTCGAACCCTACTCGGGGAGTTTTTAATGAAGTAGATCATTAAAGTAAAAAAGGCCCGTTGGTCAAGCGGTCAAGACACCGCCCTTTCACGGCGGTAACACGAGTTCGATTCTCGTACGGGTCATTGTTGGTGATGATGCGCTTAAGGGAAACACCCGTTCCCATCCCGAACACGTCGGTTAAGACTTAAGCGGCTGATGATACTTGGCTGGAGACGGCCTGGGAAAGTAAGTGGTTGCCAAATTTATGGCGGCATAGCCAAGTGGTAAGGCAGAGGTCTGCAACACCTTCATCACCAGTTCAAATCTGGTTGCCGCCTTTAATCTTAAATTAAAAGATTTAAGGTAAAAATATTCCTCGATAGCTCAGCGGCAGAGCATTCGGCTGTTAACCGAAGGGTCGTAGGTTCGAACCCTACTCGGGGAGTTTTTATATGTAATAAAAACATGATAAAATACATATAATTTAATAAGTGGCGGCATAGCCAAGTGGTAAGGCAGAGGTCTGCAACACCTTCATCACCAGTTCAAATCTGGTTGCCGCCTTTTAGTTATAGTCGTAAGAATTATTTGAGATAGTTCTTACGACTTTTTGTGTTGCTAAAATTATTAAATTAGAAGTCTATGGTATTTTTTCAAAAATAGATAGAAACAGTGTTTTTGAATTTTGAGGTATGTTATAATAACCCTATTCGTGGAAGAAAAATTTATATAAACTCAAGGATAAAGCTCAAAATAGAGAATGAAAATGAGTAAAAAATTATAATAATAAGGTAGAAAAAGTTTTGTGAGAAATGTATAAATCATAACAAAATGGATACAACTTTAAGGAGGAGATATATGAATTATCAAGTTGGAGATGTAGTACAGATGAAAAAACCACACCCATGTGGAACTAATGAATGGGAAATCTTGCGTGTAGGTGCGGATTTTAAATTACGCTGTATTGCATGTAATCATTTGATTATGATACCACGTATTAAATTTGAAAAAAGCGTGAAAAAAGTTTTAAGACAAGCAGGGGCATAATAAAATCTTATAAAAAAAGATTAAAAAGAAATTTACCTAAATTTGCTATTTTTTTTAATTAGCAAAAAGGCTTGTCTTTCGTCATATTTTATGGTATCATATGAAACTGTAATGTAATCCTTGCTCTATACACAGATATAGGGCCAAAGACCAAAAGGAGGTGTCATAATGAGAAATTATGAATTATCAGTTGTGTTATTCTCAACATTAAGCGAAGAAGAAAGAGTAGCTACACTTGAAAAAGTGAAAGACCTTATCGTACGTTTTGGTGGAGAAATCACAAACGTTGACGATTGGGGCAAAAGAAAACTTGCTTACGAAATCGAAAAACAAAGAGAAGGTTTCTACTACTTCATTCAATTCAATGCTGAAACTTCTGCTCCAGCAGAAATCGAAGCTAGAGTTCGTATCATGGAACCAGTTCTTCGTTACTTAATCGTATCTCTTGAAGATAAATAATAATTACCTGAAGGAAGGGGTCTGAGTATGAACAAAGTTATATTAATGGGACGTTTGACTAGAGATCCAGAAGTACGTTATTCTCAATCAGCTAATCCTGTTGCAGTAGCAAGATATGGAATTGCTGTAAGAAGACAGTTTGCAAAACCAGGTGAACAAGATGTTGATTTCTTCAACATCGTATCATTCGGCAAAGCAGGTGAATTCGCTGAGAAGTACTTTAGAAAAGGACAAATGGTTGCTGTCGTTGGGCGTTTACAAGTAAATACTTGGGAAGACCAACAAAAAGTAAAACATACATCAGTAGATGTAGTGGCAGAAGAGCAACACTTTGCAGAAAGTAGATCTTCAGCAGAATCTCGTGGTGTAATGATGGATGCTCCAATTAGTGCACCCGCACCAAGTCCCTCTTCAGGAAATTCAGCAGCAGGTTTTACACCTACTACTAACTTTGAAGAAGATGACGATTTACCATTTTAATTAGAAACAGTAATTAAAGAAGGAGGGAATACACAATGGCAATGCAAAAAAGACATAACCGTAGAAGACGTAAAATAAATCAATTTGCTGGTGATAAAATCAAAAAAATCAACTACAAAGATATCAATACTCTTAAGAAATTTATCTCAGAAAGAGGTAAAATTCTTCCAAGAAGAATCACTGGTAACTCAGCTAAAGCACAACGTAAACTTACAGTTGCTATCAAACGTGCAAGACACATTGCACTTTTACCATACACACAAGATTAATTTTTAATACATTAGCACATTATATAGAGAGAAACAAGCACAAATACCAAACAATATGCACACACCACTGCTTAGCCGGCAGTGGTTTTTTGTTTTTCAGTGATTTTTTGCAAGAGTCTAGTCACTACTAGAATTAAAAGTCGAATCTATGGTATAATAATACAACGTATATTTATTTTTCTTGAGAAATAAAGCGGGATGCAGGTTGTAGATAGAATTTGCACTTCCATTTATTAAGGTAGATATCGTAATTGATTAGAAGACGAAGGAGGGACGCTTTTCAATGAAACAAGATACAAGGAGAACGCTAATGCTGTGCTTTTTATTAGCATTCTATATTGTAATAGCAATATTAGGCGTATATAGCATAGGAAGTATTCTTTTATTACCTATTTTAGCAATACCTCTCACATTGTATATGATTAGGAATACTGCTGAGATGGGTACACATATCTTATATAATGTTGCGACTTTACTTTCTGTATATGCCATAACTGGAAAAATAGAAAGCAGTTTGATTTATCTTATTGGGATTGGTGTGCCAGCATATGCTGTATCATATTTTTATAAAAAGAAGTATCCTTTACCAAATACTATTGTGTATGCGGGTGTTATAAGTGCTATTGCATTTTTACTTTATCAAGGTATTATGAAAGCAGTAGGTATTAATTATGAGCTTCAATACATGGTTTATATGGAACAGCTTAAAACACTATTATTACCTGTAGCAGTAAGTCAATTTATGGCAACAGCAGGTATAGCAAATAAAGGATTTGAGGTTCAGATTACCCAGATGCTTATAGGTAATTTTGATTTAATAAAGCAGTTGTTTGCAGCAATGCTTATTATAAATGCATTTATATGTACAGTTATACAGGTGATTATTACACATATTATTTTACGCCGTAAGGATAAGGCCTTACCAACCTTAGGGCAATTATTAGAATTTAGGATGTCGAGGGTATTACTTATAATACTTGCAGTAGCTATATTTTTAATGGCTATGACAACAGATGCATTAAGTGGTACAATGATTTTAGGTGTGAATGTAGTAGTTGTAATTTATATGTTATTTATGTTAGTTGGATTACTTAGTGTAATTGGAATTATTAAGAAGTCCTCAATTAATAAAGGGGTAAAAATCATAAGTGGTATTTTCCTAGGAGTTATTATACTATTTTCACCTACACTTCTTATACTATTTGGCTTTCTTGATACAATCTTTAATTTTAGGAAAGTAACGATTGTGGTTTAATGCGCAGAAAGGATAGGGATATGAAGAAACATTTTAAGAATCATTTTTCTTATGCAATAGGGATATTAAGATTCTCACAGCTTTTGATGCTTATAGGAGTTGTTATACAAGCAGTTAGAGTAGTACATGTACCACAAGTTATTGTGAGCCTACTGATATATACCATTTTATTTATTTTGAGTATAGTTGGAGAAAAGCATATAGTGGGTATTGTAAGGTCACAGATTGCACGGCAGGTAGAAGAAGTTACAACACTTAAAGATACAATGTTTGCTAACTCACAAATACCTGTAGCTATTTTAGAAGAAATAGGAGAAATCAAGTGGTTTAATAATGCTTTTTCAGATATTTGTAATGAAGAAGTAAGTATTGGTAAGGATATCAAAGAAATAATCCCTGATATAAAAACAAGTGAACTTATAGATTTAGAGTCCATACCTAATAAAATGATTGAACTTGGCGGTAAAAAGTTTAATTTATCTATTGAAAAGGTAAGTGGTGAAAATCTATGTTTTATACTTTATTTTATGGATACAACAGAAAATGAGTTTTTAAAGAAGCAAATTAATGATGAACGTTGTATGATGGGATATTTATGTATTGATAATATTGATGAGATTACGCATAGTATTGAAGAAGTACGACGTCCTATGCTGATGGCTATTATTGATCGAAAAATTAACTTATGGTTTAAAGAGCGCGAGGTAGTTATTGCGCGTATTGAACGTGATAAGTATATTATGATTTTCAATAGAAGAGAGCTTGAAAAGATGGAGCAGACGAAATTTGATATATTAGATGAGATGCGACATATTCAAGTAGGGAATGAATTACCTGTTACAATTAGTATAGGGATTGGTAATAATATTACCTCATTAAATAATTCAAAAGAAGATGCTAGAATTGCCTTTGATTTAGCTCAGGGGCGAGGTGGGGACCAAGCTATTATAAAACATCATGATAAGTATACTTTCTATGGTGGCAAGACCAAAGAAGTTGAGAAGAGTGCTAGAGTAAAAGTAAGAATAAAAGCGTATGCCTTTAAAGAACTTTTACATGAAGCTGATAAAGTATTTATCATGGGGCATAAGGGCATTGATATGGATTGCTTAGGTGCAGCTATGGGTGTATATAGAGGCGCAGCTATAATGGGTAAAAAAGCGCAAATTATATTAAAAGAACCTACCTTTGCCATTAAGGCTTTATATGATAGAATAGTAGAATCAAAAGAATATGAAGATTTATTTATAACACCTGAAGAAGCTGAAAAAGAAATTAAAAAAGATACTTTACTTGTTATTGTAGATGTTCATAGAAAAAGTTACTTAGAATGCCCTGAATTTTTAGATAAGTTCGAGAAGGTGGTAGTATTTGACCATCATCGTCGTAGTACAGATTTTATTGAAGATGCAGTACTTACTTATGTAGAGCCATTTATTTCATCTACTTGTGAGATGATTTCGGAGATTCTTAATTACTTAAGTGATAAAATTAAACTTACAGCTATTGAGGCAGATGCACTCTTAGCAGGTATTACGATTGATACGAAGAACTTTGTATTTAAGGCAGGCGTTAGGACCTTTGAGGCTGCTGCATTTCTTAGAAGAAATGGTGCAGATAGTACGAGAGTGCGTATGTTATTCCAAGATGATATGGATGTTTATAAAGTACGTGCAACGGCTATTAAAGAAGCAGAAATCTGGGAGGGGAATATGGCAGTGGCGGATGTAAATGGCGCTATACCACATGCTAATATTATAGCAGCGCAGGTTGCTGATGAACTCTTAAATATTAAAGGTATTGAAGCTTCATTTGTATTAACACCTCAAGAGGAGTATATTGTGATTAGTGCAAGAGCATTAAAGGATATAAATGTACAGCGTATTATGGAGTTATTAGGAGGCGGTGGACATTTAGGCATTGCTGGGGCACAGATTAAAGATGTATCCTTACAAGAGGCTAGAATACTACTACAAGATGCGATAAATAAATACTTTGAGGAAGGTGAAACAAAATGAAAGTAATTTTAACACAAGATGTAAAAAAAGTTGGTAAAAAAGGTGACTTATTAGAAGTAAAAGATGGATATGCACGTAATGCATTATTCCCAAAAGGATTAGCTGTAGAAGCTAATGCTGTAAATATGAACAATAGAAAATTAGAGCAAAATGCAGAAGCTAAACGTAAACAACAAGAATTAGATGATGCAAAAGCAATTGCTGAAAAGCTTAATGAAAAAGAAATTAAAATTCCTGTGAAAACTGGAGAAGGTGGAAAAGTATTTGGTTCTGTTACTTCAAAAGAAATTGCAGAAGTGATTAAAAAAGATTTAGGCGTGGCAGTAGATAAAAAGAAAATCCAATTAAAAGATCCTATTAAAGGATTAGGTGGATTAAAAGTAACAATTAAGTTACATCCACAAGTAAGTGCCACAGTAAGTGTTTATGTTGTAGAAGCGTAAATTTATAAAAGGAGAGGAATAGGCTATGGAGCAAGTACCTAATATGAGAATTCCGCCACATAGTTTGGAGGCAGAGCAGTCTGTTTTAGGTTCCATGATTTTGGATCATGAAGCTGTTATTGTTGCTAGTGAAATATTACGACCTGAAGACTTTTATAGACCTGATCATGAGCAAATTTATGCAGCCATTATTGAACTTTATACAAGTGGAAATCCTATAGACCTTATTACTATCCAGGATAAATTAGTTCAAAAAGGTGTATTAGAGCAAGTTGGTGGTCTAGGATATATAGCTGAGCTTGCAAGTAGTGTACCTACATCGGCGCATATTAAGCAATATGCTAAGATTGTAGAGGAAAAGGCAACACTCAGAAGGCTAATTAAAGCAAGTAATGAGATTGCAGCAAAAAGTTATGAAGGGGAAGAACCTATTGATAGTATTATGAGCTTTGCTGAAAAGCAAGTTTTTGATATTCTTCAAAATAAAAGTACAGAAGACTTTACTGGTATTGATGAGATTGTTATCACTTCTATTGATAAAATTGAAGAAGCACATCAGAGTAAAGGTGGTATTACAGGAATTGAAACTGGTTTCATTGACCTGGATCAACGTACAGCGGGACTTCAGCCTTCAGACTTAGTGCTAGTAGCAGCTAGACCTTCAATGGGGAAAACAGCCTTTGCCCTTAACATTATTCAAACAGCAGGCATCAAGAACAAACAAAGTGTTGCTGTATTTAGTTTGGAAATGTCTAAGGATCAGCTAGTAAGCCGTATGCTTTGTGCAGAGGCGATGGTTGATTCACAGAAGGCACGTACTGGAATGTTAGAGAAAGAAGACTGGGATCGCTTAGCAAGGAGTATTCCTAATATTGCAGACTCTAGAATCTTTATTGATGATACAGCAGGTATTAACGTTATGGAGATGCGTGCGAAATGTAGAAGGCTTAAAATGGAAAAGGGATTAGACCTTATCATGATTGACTACTTACAGCTTATGAGTGGTAGTGGTAAAGGAGATTCTAGACAACAAGAAATCTCAGATATCTCTCGTTCTTTAAAAGCCTTAGCTAGGGAAATGAATGCCCCTGTAATCGCATTATCCCAGCTTTCTCGTGCTTGTGAGACAAGAACAGACCATAGACCAATGCTTTCCGATTTGAGGGAATCTGGAGCTATTGAACAGGATGCTGACGTTGTTATGTTCTTATATCGTGATGAGTATTATCATCCAGATACAGATAAGAAGAATGTTGGTGAAGTTATTATTGCCAAACAAAGAAATGGCCCTACGGGAACAGTTGAACTTGTATGGCTTGGACAATATACTAAGTTCGCCAATATGCAGCATTAGTTATTGGAGATTAATTTATAGACAAGGGAATGATATGAAATTAATGATATAATTTCATGTCATTCCCTTTCTTTATAGAGTAGGTTAATGCATAATTTAAGTTGTTTAGGAAATGGCGGCTACAAAAGATATATAAATTGGGAAAGGAAGGCTATAATGAGCAAAATTAAGTTTGAAGTAATTACAGAAAAAGACGTGGAACTCGTAAGAGAGATTTATTTATATTATGTAAGAAATTCAACAGCGACTTTTCATATAAGGGAGATTAGTCTAGAGGAAATGAAAGCACTGGTCACTTTTTCAGAACCTAAGTATGAGGGCTACTTAATTAAGATGGAAGATGAAGTTTGTGGCTATGTGCTACTTACTCAGTTTAAGCCACGAGAGGCATTTAGTCATAGTGCAGAAGTCACAATATATTTGAAACATGGTTATGAGGGAAGAGGTATTGGAAGGATAGCCATTGAATTTATAGAAACGCGCGCACGAGAGCCTGAAAAGGAGATTCATACACTTTTAGCACTTATATGTGGTGAAAATATAGGAAGTCGTATGTTGTTTGAAAAAAGTGGTTATAGTATGTGTGGTGTATATAGAGAAGTGGGTTATAAGTTTGACAGGTGGTTAGACCTTATAACATATCAGAAACTAATAGTAAAAGAATAAGTAAAATATAAAATCTCGTAAAGCTAGAGTGAGTATAATAGTTTTACGAGATTTTTATTATTTAATTAAATATTCTAAAAAACATTTATTTTAATGCTATAATTTGATAAAATGTAGAAATAAAGTAGATGTTTAGAGGAGATTTTACAGTGGATATAAATAGAGAGACATATCTAGAGCTCATGGAAAGAAGACTTAAGAATTATTTTGACTTGGAAGAAAATAAACTTATTAATAATAAAGTATTTGATTTGTATGGTAAATATCATATGATGCTAGGAAGAACATTCTTAAGTAAAACAGATATTATTGATAAGTTTGAGACTAATGAACATGTCATGATTAAGTGCGTACCACATTTAACGCAAGAAGATTTAGAAAGATATTTGGCATATTTAAATGAGCTACCTGAGAAAGTAGTAAGTCTTAATCAATATCATAAAAGTACCTATATTAATGCTGTTTTAGTATGTGAGGATTACATAGCGTGTGATTTAAAGACGATTAAGAAATTTAAGTATGAAAAGATATTTGGGTTTTACTTTAGAGGATTTTGTGAAGTAAGGCTGATGGTAGTAGAACTCCCGACAAGTAAGGTATTTACAAACAGGGATGGTAAACGTGTTAAAAAGGCATATGAGCCTTTTTATAAAAAATAAAGGGGGGAGAATTCAATGAATTCTTTAGTATTACTTCTTATTGCAGTAGTAGTTTTTTTAGTAGCCTATGTTGGATATGGTGGTTGGCTTGTAAAGAAATGGGGGCTTGATCCAAAGCGAAAGACACCAGCAGAAACTAAATTTGATAATGTAGACTATGTACCAACAGATGCAAAGGTATTGTTAGGACATCACTTTTCATCTATTGCAGGTGCAGGACCTATTACAGGACCGATTCTTGCATCTATTTTTGGATGGTTACCAGTATATTTATGGATTTTAATTGGATCTGTATTTATAGGTGGTGTACATGACTTTGGGGCATTATTTGCTTCAATTAGACACGATGGTAAAAGTATTGGTGAAATTATTAGGACAAATATTGGACGAAGAGGAAAAATTTTATTTAACTTCTTTGCTTATGCAACACTTATTTTAGTAGTTGCAGCCTTTACAAGTATTTGTGCTTCTACTTTTGCATATGATGTGGCAAATCCTGATAATATTATCGGGGCACAAGCTGGTACAGCTTCTGTATTATTTATTATATTAGCTGTATTATTTGGATTCTTTGTGTACAGAAAGCATGCTAAGCTAGGTGTAGCAACAATTATTGGTGTATTATTATTATTTATTTGCATTTATATAGGATATGCTTTTCCCGTACTTAAACTTTCACAAAGTGCATGGAATGTTATTTTAATTATTTATATTGCACTTGCATCTATTTTACCAGTATGGATTTTATTACAGCCTAGAGATTATTTATGCTCTTTCTTACTTTATGCAATGCTTGCAGGCGGTATTATTGGTTTATTACTTTATAGACCTACGATTGTGGCACCTGCTTATGTAGGATTTAATGTAAATGGACAAACCTTATTCCCATTCTTATTTGTTACAGTTGCTTGTGGTGCTATTTCAGGCTTCCACTCATTAGTTAGTTCAGGAACAACAGCAAAACAAATTAGAAGCGAAAAAGATGCTAAGCTTATTGGTTATGGTTCTATGCTGATTGAAGGAATCGTAGCTGTTATTGCACTTATTACAGTATGTTATGTTGCAAAGGCGGAGGGAACACCAACTGTTATTTTTGCAGCAGGTCTTTCTGAATTTATGAGTAAGTTTGGAATTCCAGTAGCAGTAGGTAAGGTATTTGTTACGTTAGCATTCTCTGCATTTGCACTTACAAGTTTAGATACTGCAACTAGAATCGGTCGTTATATTTTCCAAGAGATGTTTGATGAAGCAAGTGAGCCTATTAAGAAAGTCTTTGCACATCCTATTACAGCTACACTCATTACTGTTGGTTTATCTAGCATTTTACTTGGATATGGTTATACAAAGATTTGGCCAGTATTCGGTGCTGCTAATCAACTTTTAGGTGCGCTAGCATTACTTGCTATTACCAGCTGGCTTGCTAATACAAATCGTACGTCTATTATGTCAGCTATTCCTATGGTATTTATGTTTGCTGTAACAGTTGTAGCTTTATCACTTCTTATTAAACAAAATATCTTTTCAGCTGAGCCTAATTATATTCTAGGTGTTATTGCTATTGTATTATTTGCCTTAGCAATCTGGATTATTGTAGAAGCAATTTTAAAGCTTATGAAACCTGCTCAAAAGAGCGTGAAGGTAAATAAATAGTTAAGGTAACACTTATAAGGCTTAATGATTAAAATTGAATACAAGTGAATTTACGGCATCTGTTGCCAAGAATAAGCACCAAATCAGTAATATTGTTGATTTGGTGCTTATTTTTATGACGTAAGCAGGCTTGATACATAATAAAGAAGCGGATGACAAAACAGTTAGATAAGTGATAAATTATAAAGTAATTAATAAAAAATAAATAAAAATATTCTTAAAATATTGTATTATTGTAAAAATATGGTATAATAATCATAACATGTACAAATGAATGGGGGAGCGCCAATGTTACAGGAAAAAGACTTTCTCACAGTAAAAGATGTAGCGGAAAAGCTGGAAACAGAACCTTACGTACTTAGATTTTATGAGAAGGAACTTAATTTAACAATTAAAAGAAATACTAAAGGACACAGAGTATATACAGTAGAAGATGTAGAGATGTTTAGAAAGATATTGGATATGCGAGAACAAGGCTTACAGCTTAAGGCAATAGAAAGTATTATGCATGATTCAAATCAAGAAGCTAAAGAAAGCTATGAGCAGTTAAGTAGTGCACAACTTCCAACAGCAGCTCAAAATGAAGGTGTAACAACTATAGACATAGGAGACCCTAATAATGATAAGGTTAAAGTATTTATGGGTATGATTACACAGGCTGTTATGGAGGGAAATAAAGCATCTGTAGCACAGATTAAACAAGAGATGAAGGCAGAAATTAAACAAGAAGTAGATAATACAGTAGAAGAGAAAATCAGTGAGTTTCAGGAAAAACAAGAGGCCAAAAATGAAGAATATTATCGTAAGTTAGATGAGACTATGAGAGAAGTTCAGAAGATGAGAAAAGAAATAGGCGATAATAAAGAAAAAGAAAATGATAAAAAAGAAAAACAATCTTTCTGGAATAGGTTATTTAAAGATAAAAAACAAAACGTAGATACACAAACCGCTAAAGAAATGTAATGGCCCTATTAAAGGTGCTAATAATACCTATAAAACTACATATACCAAAAAAAAGCCCCCACGAAGCAGAATATAGTTCTGCTAATGAGGCTTTTTATTTTTGCCATTTTTACATCTAAAAAGGATAATAAAAAAGACTACTAACTATAGTGTGCTAGTAGCCTGACTCATAAAATAGATTAACCTACAACTGGTAGGTTGTATTTCTCAAAAATTGCCTTAGCTGAGTTAGTAGCGTCGATAGATGGCTCTTCAGTATCTTGTAATTCATATTCATACCCAAGTTGTTCCCATTTATACTCACCCATTTTATGGAATGGTAAAATATCAATACGTTCTACATTTTTAAGTGTAGTTAAGTATTGAGCAAGATTTTCAATATCTTCTTCGCTGTCTGTAAGATTTGGAACATATACGTAGCGTATCCAAATAGGAATATTGCGTTCTTCTAAATGTTTTGCAAATGCAAGAGTTGGTTCGAGGTCAACACCAGTTAGATTTTTGAATTTCTCTTTGTTATAACATTTAATATCTAAAAGTACAAGATCTGTATAATCAAGAACAGGGTCAGCCTTTTCTAAGCTCACATGACCTGAACTATCAATTGTTGTGTGAAGTCCTTCCTCTTTACATTTCATAAGTAAATCCCTTACGAAATCAGCTTGCATAAATGGTTCACCACCACTGATAGTAACACCACCATTAGATGCATTCATAAAAGGTTTGTATTTTACAATATCCTTAATAAGATCTTCTGTATCCGCTTCTTTTCCTTCATGTAATTTCCAAGTATCTGGGTTGTGACAATATTTACATCTTAATGGACAACCTTGTGTAAAAACGATATAGCGAAGGCCTGGACCATCTACAGCACCGCAAGTTTCAATCGAATGTATTCTGCCTTTCATGTTCATACCTCCTGAATCAAGTTTATAATTTGTGTAACCTAGATATAATTGCGTAAAAGGGTATTATCTATCCCCTAACCCCCTATTGATAAAGGATCTATTATTATGAATAAGCTACATCTATTTTTATTATAAACAATTAATAAAGAGGATGCAAACATCCTCTTTAAATTAATTGTTATTTAATAATTTTTATCCTAAATATACCAATTCTTAGAAGTGGTTATGGAATGTTCTGTTGATAACATCCATTTGTTGTTCTCTTGTTAAACGGATGAAACGAACAGCATATCCAGATACACGGATTGTAAGTTGTGGATATTTTTCTGGATGATCCATAGCATCAAGTAATGTTTCACGTTGCATAACGTTTACGTTTACGTGGTGTGGATCTTGAACGAAGTATCCATCAAGGAGACCTGTTAAATTGCTGATTTGTTCTTCTTCTGTTTTACCAAGAGCACTTGGAATGATAGAGAATGTATTAGAAATACCATCTAATGAATCTCTGAATGGAAGTTTAGCTACAGAAGAAAGTGATGCAAGAGCACCATTTACGTCTCTACCATGCATTGGGTTAGCACCTGGAGCAAGTGGTTGACCTGCTTTACGTCCATCAGGTGTGTTACCTGTTTTCTTACCATATACAACGTTTGATGTAATAGTTAAGATAGATGTTGTTGGGATAGAGTTTCTGTATGTATGATGTTTTCTAACTTTGTTCATGAAGTTTTGAACAAGTTCAACACCAATTTGGTCTACACGGTCATCATTATTACCGTATGCTGGGTATTCGCCTTCGATTTCGTAATCTGTAACAAGACCTGTTTCATCTCTAACAGTTTTAACTTTAGCGTATTTAATAGCTGAAAGAGAGTCAACTACTACTGAGAATCCAGCAATACCTGTAGCGAATGTACGTTCAACTTCTGTATCATGAAGAGCCATTTCAAGTGATTCATAGTGATATTTATCATGCATGTAATGAATTACGTTTAATGTATCAACATAAACTCTTGCAAGCCAATCCATCATATCATTGAATTTAGCCATAACTTCATCATAATCAAGGTATTCAGATGTGATTGGTTGATATTTAGGACCAACTTGTTCACCTGTCATTTCATCACGACCACCGTTGATTGCATAAAGTAATGTTTTAGCAAGGTTAGCACGAGCACCGAAGAATTGCATTTCTTTTCCGACTTTCATAGCAGATACACAGCATGCGATTGTGTAGTCGTCACCGTAGTGTAATCTCATTAAATCATCATTTTCGTATTGGATAGATGATGTTTTGATAGAGATATCAGCACAGTAACGTTTGAAGTTTTGTGGAAGTCTTGGAGACCAAAGAATTGTTAAGTTTGGTTCTGGTGATGGTCCAAGATTAATTAATGTGTGAAGTACACGGTAAGATGTTTTTGTAACCATGTGACGTCCATCAATACCAAGTCCACCGATTGCTTCAGATACCCAAGCAGGGTCACCAGAGAATAATTCATTGTATTCTGGGATACGAAGGAAACGAACCATACGAAGTTTCATTACGAAATGATCAATGAATTCTTGGATTTGTTCTTCTGTATATCTACCAGCTTTAAGGTCTCTTTCAGCATAGATATCAAGGAATGTTGTGTTACGTCCGATTGACATAGCAGCACCATCTTGTTGTTTTACAGCACCAAGGTAACCGAAGTATAACCATTGGATAGCTTCTTTAATATCTGCAGCTGGTCTAGAAATATCAAAACCATAGTTTGCAGCCATTTTTTTAAGATCTTGAAGAGCGATTACTTGTTCAGCAATTTCTTCACGACGACGTACTACATCTTCGCACATTGGAGTTACGTCTAATTGTTCTTTATCTGCAAGTTTTTCTTCAATTAAGAAGTCAACACCGTATAAAGCAATACGACGGTAGTCACCAACGATACGTCCACGACCATAAGCATCTGGAAGACCTGTGATGATGTGGCTGTGACGACAAGCTCTCATGTCTTTTGTATATGCTTGGAATACAGCTGTATTGTGTGTTTTGCGGTATTTTGTGAAGATTTCTTTTGTTTCTGGATCTAATTCATAGCCATAAGATTTAAGTGCTAATTCTACAGTACGAATACCACCATTTGGCATAATATTTCTTTTTAATGGTTTATCTGATTGAAGACCAACGATTGTTTCAAGATCTTTGTTTAAGTAACCAGGACCATGAGAAGTAAGAGTAGAAGGAACTTTTGTTTCAGCATCTAAGATACCTTTTTTAAGTTCTTCGTCCATAAGACCACGTACTTGTGACCATAAAGTAGTAGTAGCTTCTGTTGGACCTACTAAGAAAGATTCATCTCCATCATATGGTGTATAGTTTCTTTGAATGAAGTCTCTAGTATTGATTTCTTTTGACCATATACCAGTTTTAAAACCATTCCATTGTTCAAACATTAATAATCACTCCTTAAATTAATTGAAGAAAATTAAATATTTATAAATAAAGATATAAATACTAGCAATAAAGAATTGCTTGATTTTCATACCCACATTATACAATGTATACTGTATACAGGTCAAGAATTTCTTATAAAATTATATATTATATATTACAATATACAAAAATTGGAATTAGCGTTAATAAAAGATAATTTTAACGTTTGGATTAAATAGATGAGATTTGTCATATATTATAAGGAGAAAAATACTATAAAATAAGTACGCAAATAGCTATATTAATGTTAAATATTATCCGTCTCAAAACCAAAATCCTCATAAGCCCTGGCCATCATATCTTTAAAC
>NZ_CEVXFV010000080.1:0-12309 GCF_982396655.1 Cellulosilyticum sp.
TAGTAATACATTCAGGTGACCAATACTAACGGTTCGAGGGTTTGACCTAAAAAACAGGTTGAATTATAATTTGTAGTATTTGTTTTTGAGAGTATAAATAAAATAGTATGCGGGTGTAGTTCAATGGTAGAACTTCAGCCTTCCAAGCTGACTACGTGGGTTCGATTCCCATCACCCGCTCTAAATTAAAGGAAGTACCATAAAACTTATTAATTAGTTTTGTGGTACTTTTTTTGGTTTAAAATAATATAGGGTTAGTCTAAGGAGACTTTATGAAAAGAAGATATATTTTTATAAGTATAATCTGTACAATTATTAGCCTTTTCATAATTGGAGGGAAAGATGTCAAGGCTGATATAGGGGGACAAGACGAGCAAATAGGAGGAAATCTAACAGTAGTAACAGCAGGACAAAATATTGAAAAATATATAGATCAGTTTAATACGATTTATCCTAATGTAAATGTAGAAGTAGTAGCATTAGGTGATTATGAAAATGAGATTAAGGATATGATTGACATAGGGGAGTATGGGGATGTACTTTTAATGCCTAGTTTTATTTCATATGATGATTGGGATAAATATTTTGAGCCATTAGGAGAATATAGTACACTTTCAAAACAATACTTGTTTATGAATGTTAGAGAAAAAAATGGAAAGGTTTATGGTTTTCCAATGTGTGCTAATGCACAGGGTCTTGTTTATAATAAAAAGGTGTTTGATGAAGCGGGAATAAAAAAATTACCTACAACGATAGATGAGTTTCTTAGTTGTTTAAAGATGATAGATGAGAATACAGAAGCAATTCCTTTCTATACTAATTATAATACTGCATGGGCTTTAATAAACTGGCAGAATTATACCTTCGGTGCAATGTCAGGGGATGAGGACTATAGGTTTAATAGATTTGCTCATGAAAAAAATCCTTTTATAGAGGGAAAAAATCACTATAGGGTATATAAGTTATTGTATGACATTGTGAATCAAGGACTTTGTGAAGAAGATGTTTCAAAGAGTGATTGGGATGAATCCAAAAGATTGCTTAATGAAGGTAAAGTTGGATGTATTGCATTGGCATCGTGGATAATACCTCAAGCTAAATCGGCAGGAGAGTATCCAGATAATATAGGCTATATGCCTTTTCCAAATAGTATTAAAGGTAAACAATATATGACTATTGATGCTGATTATGCATACGCTATTAGCATTAATAGTAAAAATAAAAAAGCAGCACGCGCCTGGATAGATTTTATGATTCAGGACTCTGGATATGCCAGGGATAATGGCGCTGTTTCTATTATAAAGGCAGATCCATTACCGACATGGTTAAATGAATTTGAAAATGTAGAATTTATTATAGGTAACTTTTCTAGAGATAATAATGGATATATATTAGGTCAGTTAGGGGCAGCTCTAGAATTAAATGATGGTCAACAACAAAGAAGGATAATCGATGCGGCACAGGGAAGAAGTCAAGAAACATTCGAAGATATTATGAAAGAATGGAATGAAAGATGGGAAAGTGCAAGACCTGAAGAGAGTATTGCAATAGAAGAGACAGAGATTTTTAGTCAGAGCTTAATTTTAGATGATTCATATGAGATATTCTTTTCCACCAAAGAAAAAGAATACCTTGCAGAGAATAAGGAAATTAAGGTAGGATACATAGAAAATATTAGGCCATTACAATATAAAAAAGATGAAATGTTTGTAGGAATCTCAGCAGACGTATTTGAATTTATAAGAGAGAAGACCAACTTAAATTTTGTATATCAGCCATTTGACACTTTTACCGAAGCAGTAAGAGCGTTACGCCTAGGAAAAATTGATGCTATTGCAGGTATGGAAAAAATTGAGTTGTACGAAGATGAATTAAGTTATTCTAAGGATTACCTGGAGTATCTAAATGTTATTGTAAAACAGAAGACAGTAGATATTAATAACTTAAAACAAAAAACGCTTGGGATGTTAGAGGGGGAATTTAAGAATTATAATCTGAATTTGAATCCAGATATAATAAGACATTATAGTACGACAGAGGAATGCTTAGAAGCGGTTAATGGTAGGGAAGTAGATTTTATTTTTAGTAATTATTATACAGTAAATGAATGTTTTAGAGAAAAAAATTATAATAATTTAGTCGTTCAACCGGTGATGGAACAAGGTAAATATTACGTAGCATTTAGAAGTGATGTGGATGTAAGATTAATGGCTATTATTAATAAAGTAATTTATAGCATATCCCCTGAGCAGAAACAGGCTATTGTACTTAAAAATACACAGGGAACATATAATCCACCTACATTAAAGGACCTAATAGAAGCATATCCAATGGTAGCACTGTTTACTGTAATTATAATATGCTGTATCATAATTGCAGTAGGATATTACTTAATGTATTTGCAGATTTCACATAATAAGGCATTGGCCATTAATGCGAAGAAGTATGAGCAATTAGCAGATATTGCAGGAGAGTATATTTTTGAGTATAATTACCAGCAAGATAGCATTATATTTGGAGAGAAGCTTAAAAAGAGGCTTTCTTTAGGTGATGGAGAGAAAAAATTAGGGGAGTGTACTGGACAAGCTGGCTTACATAGGTTTATAGACATCATAAGAAATACAAAGAAAGATGATGTTGAGCAGATTCAGGTAAGGTTATCTTTGCATAGTGAAGAACAAGAATGGTATCAGGTGATATATTCTATTGTTTATGATGAGCATAAAAAACCACTATTCCTAATTGGAAAGTTAATTAATATTCAGAAGCAAGTAGAGGAAAGAACATTGCTAGAAGAACAGGCTGAAAAGGATCAACTTACAGGTGTATATAATCGTATAGGATTCTATAAGATGTTAGATAAAAGTCGTATAGGGCAGCTAAAAAAGGGACTATCTGCTCTTTGTATTATCGATTTAGATGAGTTTAAGCATGTTAATGATACATTAGGGCATGCGGGCGGAGATGAACTTTTAGTAATGTTATCACATAATTTACAGAAGATATTTAAAAATGATGCCATCATTTCCAGGTTTGGAGGAGATGAATTTATGGTATATATTAAAAAGATAGATACTATAGAAGAATTACACAGTAAAGCAAAAGAGTTATGTTCTAGTATGGATACAGTGCTAGAGTATAATAATAATACGTGTAAGGCATCAATTAGTATGGGGGTTGCTATAGACCACAGGAATATGAGCTATGAAGATTTGTTAGATAAAGCAGATAAGGCGCTTTATAAGGCAAAGAATAATGGAAGAAACCAATATAATATTTATGAAAATGATTAAGAATAGGCACCTAGAAGGGTGCCTTTTATTATATATGCATAAAAATAAATAAAAAGCTTGATTAAGAAATAAAAATAGTATATCATATGTTTAAATATACAACAAAGTAATTAAATATAAATGGGGTGGAGATATGAAAAAGAAATTAGTAATGCTTTTAGCTATGGCTATGAGTATGAGTATATTTACGGTAAATACATTAGCTTGTACAGGAATTGTAGTGGGAAAAGATATGACAGCAGATGGGACTATTATGATGGGGAGAACTGAGGATATAGGTTCAGCATATAATAAGAACTTTGTTGTGGTAGAGGCGAAGGACAATAAGGTAGGTACATATTTTGAAGATTTAAATGGGTTTAAGATTGAAGAACCTAAACATACATATAAATATACAATGGTTCCTGATGTAGAGGAACATGGTGATGGGATATATGGAGAGGCAGGAATGAATGAAAAAGGCGTAGCAATGTCAGCGACTGTTTCAGCACAAATAAATGAAGCTGTAGAGAAATATGATCCATTAGTAGATAACGGTATAAGAGAAGCGGCAATGCTTAGTGTTGTATTACCACGTATTAGTTCAGCTAAAGAAGGCGTTAAGGTTTTAGGCGATATTGTGAGTAAGTATGGTGCCGCAGAAGGGAACATTGTTTTATTTGCAGATCAAGATGAAGCTTGGTATATGGAGATTTTAAGTGGACATCAATGGGCAGCAGTAAAGGTACCAGATGATGCATATGCAGTTATTCCAAACTGTTTTATGCTAGGATATATTGATTTATCAGATACAGAGAATGTAATGGCATCTAAGGATATTATTAATTTACCAACTAAGCAAGGTTTTCTAAAAGAAAAGGATGGCAAGTTTAATTTGGCATTAACTTATGGAGAGACATTAACAGAAGGGAATCGCATGCGTGCGTGGGGAGGAAAACATTTCTTCTCACCTTCACAAGACATAGCTTATGATAGCGAAGTCTTTGAATTATTTACAACAGCTGATGAAAAGATTAGTTTAGAAGATGTGATGGAACTCCAACGTTATCGTTATGAAGATACAATATATAATGTGAATCTAGAAGAAAATAAGACAAAGCGTGCAATAGGAACAGAAAATCAAGCAGAATGTCATATTTTCCAAATGACTAAGTCTTTACCTAAAGAGGTAGGTGGCGTAATGTGGATGGCAATGGGAAATGCGGAGCATTCAGTGTATTTACCAAGCTATAATATTATTACAGATACTGCAGATGCCTATAAGGTGCAAGGTGAGGAATATAGTGCGCAATCTGCATATTGGGCATTTAGAAGTTTATCTACTTTAGCAGAACTCAATCGCGAGGCTTATGGTGAAAGCGTAAGAGATTTCTGGAAAGCATATGAACAAAAATTAATAGCTAATCAAACAGCGTGCAATGCTAAAATAAGTGAACTTTATAAAAAGAATGCTAAAGAAGCAAGCAGTTATGCAACTGAGTTAACAATGGGGATTCAAAATGATGCGATAGATAAGGCACAAGTTATGTTTAGTGAATTGATGACGAAGGTGGCAAAGGATAAAGGACAAACACCTAAGAAGAATTATATGCCATCTATTGCGACAAGTTTAGAAGAAAAATAGAGCATAAGTACATAAAAGGCTAATCAAATTATAGGGTATGTTTAAGTTTAACAGCTAACTATGATTTGGTTAGCTTTTTTTATAAGTTGATTTAAAGAGAATTACGATTGACAAATAGAATTTTTGGAAAAATATTGACAATGCTAAAAGATAATATTAAAATGTTATTATCAAAAAGATAATAACAAACATATCATATATTAAACAAATCAAGATAGCTAAAATAGGAATAAAGGTAGGGATGAAAGTGACGGAAGCACAGTACTTAGAAAGCTATGATGCAAATCAGTATTATAGATTTTCAGTGGCAACTGATATTGTGGCATTTTCAGTATCAGAAGAGATTAAAACGAATTATAGGAAGTTACCAGAGAAGAAACTTAGAATTTTGATGATAAAAAGGGGTGAGTATCCTTTTAAAGGAGAGTGGGCATTACCTGGCGGTTTTGTGAGAGAGAATGAGACAACAGAAGCAACAGCAAGGAGGGAGTTAGAAGAAGAGACTGGGGTAAAAGAAACATATATGGAGCAGCTTTATACTTTTAGTGATCCCAAACGTGACCCTAGAACAAGAGTTATTAGTACAGCGTATATTGCACTTCTAAATACGAATCCTAGTTTAAAGGCAACAGAAGATGCAGTAGATGCAGCTTGGTTTGAAGTGAATTATGAGCAGCTAGAGGGAAAGAAGTATAAATTAATCCTTACACATGAAGATGAAAGATTGGGTGCAGAAAGATTAGAAGCAGATATTGATGGAGAAGACTTTAGCGCACAGGGGATTGCCTTTGATCATGCTAAGATTATAGCGGCTGCTATTGAGAGATTAAGAGGAAAAATAGAATATACAGATATTGCATTAAATCTTGTACCAGAGCGATTTACTTTAGCAAGTTTACAGCAAGTATATGAGATTATTTTAGATAAAAAATTATTAGTAGCTAATTTTAGAAGGAAGATATCAGAGTTAGTAGAAGAAACACAAGAGTATGCAGAAAATGGTGGACATAGACCATCAAAATTATATAAGAAGGCGGATGCAAGAAATGAGTAAATTATTAGTTGTAGTAGATATGCAAAATGATTTTATAACAGGAAGTTTAGGAACTAAGGAAGCAGAACAGATTGTACCAAATGTAGTCAATAAGATTGAAACATATCGTGCAGAAGGAAATGAGATTGTTTATACAAGAGACACACATATGGAAAATTATTTAGAGACGAGAGAAGGAAGCAATTTGCCTGTAGTACATTGTGTGAAAGGTACTTGGGGATGGGAACTTCAAGGGGATATTGAAAATACAAGAAGAGAAGCAGATAGAGTATTTGATAAGGGGACATTTGGGAGTACAGCATTGGGAGAATATGTGGCTGAGAAATTTAAGAAAGATAGTGAGTTAGAAGTAGAATTAGTTGGATTATGCACTGATATTTGTGTTATTTCTAATGCCTTTTTAATTAAAGCATTTTGTCCTGAGATTAAAATAGGTGTAGATGCAAAATGTTGTGCTGGGGTAAGTGTAGCAAGTCATGAGAATGCGCTAATGGCTATGAAGATGTGTCAGGTTGAAATTAGAGACTAATTAATAAATTATTTATTAAGGGGTGGGATATATGATTAAAGTAAATCAAGAAGAAATTAAAGTGGGGTATTTTCCAGACCAGACATTATTATTAAAGCATAGAACCAAGGGGAATATTGAGGTAAATAAGATTTATTGGTACTTTGAGAATAATGAAGAATTGATTGCAGTTTATTTTTTGTCAAAACATTTACGAGAACATGGTGTGAGAAAACTTGATTTAGTAATGCCATATATTCCTAATGCTAGACAGGATCGGGTAAAACGTGAGGAAGATATATTTACCTTGAAATATTTTAGTGAAATGCTAAATGGGATGGGATTTGATCATGTATATGTTTTAGATCCGCACTCAGATGTGGCGTGTGCATTAATTGATAGGGTGAAGAAACTGCCCGTTGCACCTTATATCGAAGAAGCAATTAGGAGAAGCGGCATTAATAAAGAGAAGGATATTATCTTTTATCCAGATAGTGGGAGTCAAAAGAGATATGCTGAGATGATACTATTCCCTAATGCGTTTGGAATTAAAAGAAGAGACTGGGAGAGCGGTGAAATCAAGGGATTAGATGTGGCTGGGGAGATTCCTAAAAAGCCTTTTAATGTGCTTATAGTTGATGATATTTCTAGTTTTGGTGGGACATTTTACTTTTCTGCTAAGAAACTTAAGGAACTAGGAGCTGAGAAAATTTATCTATATGTGACACATTGTGAAAATAGCATTTTAGAGGGAAAACTCATTGAGAGCGGATTGGTAGATGAGATTTATACTACAGATAGCATTTTTACAAAGGAACACGAGCTGATTAAGGTGATTACATTAGACTTGTAGTAGAGATAGAGGAGATAGTATAGAAATCAAGAGATTCAGGAATATAGATTGATTAAGAGGAGTGATGAATGATGATGAGAGTTGGGCTCAATCCATTGTTATTATTAGACTTTTATAAGACAACTCATGCGGAGCAGTATCCAAAGGAACTTACAAAGATGGTATCTTATTTTACCCCTAGGATGAGCAGGTTAGAAGGGGAGGATAAGCTTGTCATGTTTGGACTTCAGGGATTTATCAAGGATTATTTAATTGATGCTTTTAATGAAGGCTTTTTTAAGAGAGATAAAGCAGAAGTGCTAGGGGAGTATAAGCGGCTTTTGAATGCAACCATAGGAGAAGGTGCCTATAGCATTAAGAAGATTGAGGATTTATATGATTTGGGCTATTTGCCATTAGAAATAAAGGCTGTACCAGAAGGAACGCGTGTACCTATTAAGGTACCTATGATTGAGATTAGTAATACGCATCCAGACTTTGTATGGCTAGTGAATACGATAGAGACGAATATTTCTTGTAGCTTATGGCACCCAATGATTAGTGCTAATGTGGGATATCGTTATAGACAGATTGTAAATAAGTACTTTGATATAAGTGTAGATGATAATGTCCCTAGAAATAGAGCATTAGGAGATTTCTCAATGAGAGGGCAAGAATCTACTGAAAGTGCAATTAAGAGCAGTGCAGCGTTTTGTTTATCATTTTTAAACACAGCTACTGTACCAGCTATTAAATATTTAGAAGAGATATATCATTGCGATTGTACGAAAGAAGAAGTGGCCTTTGGGGCTATCAGTACAGAGCATAGTGTCATGTGTTCAAATTATACTGTTGATGGTGATGAGCTTACTATGATTAAACGCTTACTAACAGAAATATATCCTAATCAAAGTTTTTCTATGGTAAGTGATAGTTATGATTATTGGAATCTAGTGACTCATCTTTTACCACAATGCAAAAAGGAGATTATGGCACATAATGGTACGCTACTTATAAGAGGAGATAGTGGCGATCCGGTAGATATTATCTGTGGCACAAGTGCAACTTCTAAGAATACACCAGAAGAAAAAGGAACAGTAGAATGTTTATGGGAAATCTTTGGTGGGACAATTAATGAGAAGGGGTATAAGGTGTTAAATCCACATATTAAAGCAATTTATGGTGATAGCATTACTGTGCAGCGTGCCAAGGAGATTTATGAAAGACTTATTGAAAAAGGATTTGCTTGTAATAATGTAGCTTTAGGAGTAGGAAGCTTTTCAATGCAGTGTATTCAAAATGAAGATGGTAGCTTAAATCCATTTACAAGAGATACATTTGGCATAGCGATTAAGGCGACTTATGCGGAGAAAGATGGAGAGAAAATAGAAATCTTTAAAAATCCTAAAACAGATACAGGACATTTCAAAAAATCTCAACGTGGTCTTTGCTATGTGTATGAGGAAGAGGGTGAGATTAAATATGTAGATGGATATGGTACGACTAATAAAGCTGTTATTAAAGCACCTAATTTAATGGAGACGGTCTTTAAAGATGGGAAGTTCGTTAAGGAATATAGCCTAAAGGAAATACGAGAAAGGCTGCATGAAGGCAAGTTCTAGGAAGTGTGAGTGGCAGTAGGAGATAACAGGAAGGCGGGGTGGCAGGATGCATGGATTTGTGAAAGTTAGGGCGGCAGTACCGAAGGTAAAGGTAGCTGATTGTAAGTTTAATGCAGTGCAGATTATAGAGAAAGTCAAAGAAGCTTGGAAACAAAAAGTGGCGGTCTTGGTTCTGCCTGAGCTTGTTATAACGGGATATACGTGTGGTGATTTATTTTTCCAAAAGATTTTATTAAATGGCGCCATGAGAGGGCTAGAGGAAATTCTGAACGCTACAAAAGAAATGAGTATGCTTATAGCAGTGGGAATGCCTATTGCAATGGAAAGTGAGATCTTTAATTGTAGTGTAATGATTTTTGAAGGCAAGATTGTAGGCGTTGTCCCTAAACAATTTATACCTAATTATAATGAGTTCTATGAGAAACGTTGGTTTGCAGCAGGAGAGGATTTGAAGTGTAAGCAGATAGAAATCTTAGGGCAAGAGGTACCTGTAGGGTGCGATTTACTCATTAAGTTACCGGAGGTAGGTACAATTGGTGTAGAAATGTGTGAGGATGTTTGAGTACCTATACCACCTAGCTCTGTATTATGTATGGCGGGGGCAGAACTGATTTTAAATTTATCTGCCAGTAATGAAATAATTTCTAAACACAGCTATAGGCAGCAGCTTTTAAGTCAGCAATCTGCAAGATGTATGTGTGGTTATATCTATACCAGTGCAGGAATCGGTGAGTCTACTACAGATATTGTATTTAGTGGGCATAGTATGATTTGTGAGAATGGCGCGATTAAAGCTGAGAATGAGAATTTAATTGATGGTGATTATTTACTAGTGACCGAGATTGATGTGGAGAGATTACAAGCAGAACGTCAGAAGTGTAAAAGCTATAAGGATTGTGCAAAAATATATAGTAAAGAAATGCGTGTCATCAAAGTAGTGAGCCGAAAATTAAAATCAGGGATAAGTAAAGCAGCATTTGAAGCACTAGGCTGGGATAAGAAAGGAATTGTAGGGGTCACAATGCCTGGGTTTGGCACAACAGATAGAACTTATGATAATGCCATGATGCTGATGAAAGATTTAGGCATTACTATAAGGGAGATACCTATTCGTGAAGCTTGTATGCAGCATTTTAAAGATATAGGACATGATTGCAATGTGCATAATGTACTTTATGAAAATATACAGGCAAGAGAACGAACAAAGATATTAATGGATGTGGCCAATCAAGGTGGCGGATTCGTTGTAGGCACGGGAGATTTAAGCGAATTGGCACTGGGATGGTGTACCTATAATGGCGATCATATGAGTATGTATGCTGTGAATGCCAGTATACCTAAAACGTTGGTAAGGAGTTTGGTTGGAACGATTGCTAAAGAGAAAGGTGAGACAGCAAGAAATGTTTTAGAGGATATTATTGCGACGCCTGTAAGTCCAGAGTTACTGCCAATTAGTGACAAGGGTGAGCTGCTACAAAAGACTGAAGAAGTAGTGGGGCCTTATGAGTTACATGATTTTTATTTGTATTACATGATACGTTTTGGATTTAGTCCAAGTAAGATATTTTATCTAGCAAAACAGGCATTTAGAGAAAAGGAAGATGAAATAGACTGTGTATATGATGAAAAAGAAATATTAAAGTGGATGAAGGTTTTCTATAATAGATTCTTTAATCAGCAGTTTAAGAGAAGTTGTTTACCAGATGGCCCTAAGGTAGGAAGTATTTGTTTGTCACCAAGGGGGGATTGGAGAATGCCGAGTGATGCACAAAGTACATTATGGCTAGAGGAGATAGAGGCATTAGGCAAGGGCTGATGAGATATGTTATTAAAATAATAATAAAAAAATTAAAAAAGAGACTAGACAAACCTAAAAAGAACATGTATAATACAAGCATGTTCTGCGGGTGTAGTTCAATGGTAGAACTTCAGCCTTCCAAGCTGACTACGTGGGTTCGATTCCCATCACCCGCTCTAACTCATGGTGTTACAAACATTGTTTGTAACACCTTTTTTGTAAGATAGAAAAGTTCGATTTTTAGCTTTATTATTCCATAGATAACGCGATGTGAATTGCTTTGTTGCCAAATAGAAAAGTTAAAAATTTTAAAAGGAGTTGCTACAAAATACTTTGTAGCAGCTCCTTTCATATTATGAGAATTATATTAGAAGAGTTTAATATAGTTAGCAAGCCAACTTGGGTGAGCTGGCCAAGCTGGGGCTGTAACAAGGTTGCCATCTACATAGGAAGCATCCATAGGGACTTCAATATATTCACCGCCGCAAGCTTTGATTTCTGGTGCAACAGATGGGTAGGCTGTTAATTTGCGACCTTGAAGTAAGCCCGTTGCAACAAGAAGTTGAGGGCCATGACAAATAGCAGCAACAGGTTTGTTTGCGTTCATAAAGTATTTGACGATATTTACAACCTTTTCATTAAGACGTAAGTATTCAGGAGAACGTCCTCCCGTGATAAGAAGGCCATCATAAGATGCTATATTAATGGTGTCGAAGTCAGCATTAATAGCAAAGCGATGACCTGGTTTTTCGCTATAAGTTTGGTCGCCTAAAAAATCGTGAATTGCAGTAACAATGGTATCGCCTACTTTTTTATCTGGGCATACTGCATCTACTGTATAACCAATCATTTGGAGTGCTTGAAAAGGCACCATGGTTTCATAGTCTTCTGTAAAATCTCCTACTAACATTAAAATTTTTGTTGCCATAATATATCCTCCTTAAATATTAAAAAATATAAATAGAAACACATAGTTTATTTCGGAAAAGTGGAAATATTAATGATAAACAATGAAAGATTAGTATGAAAAAGATTAACGAATTGAGAGATAAGAGGAGTTATGAGAAGAAGATTAAAGAGTTTCGACAAGAAAAAATAAATTTCTTAAAAAAAACACTAGACAAACCTTAAAAGAGATGATATTATATCCAAGTACTCGGTTTTGCGGGCGTGGCGGAATTGGCAGACGCACTAGACTTAGGATCTAGCGCCGCGAGGTGTAAGGGTTCGACTCCCTTCGCCCGCACTAGGGTAAAAGCTTTGAATCTTTGATTCAAGGCTTTTTTGTTTTAATACATAGCTAAAATAGGCATGATAGGACTTTTGGAGCAAAATGAATAAGAGAATAGCTAAAAGGACTATGATGAATACCTTTTCAATGTAGAAAAGCAATTACCATAAAAATAAAATTCACATTAACAACAACAAATAGCGAAGGAGGATGTTTAATCCTCCTTTCGTTACCCAATAAGTGAATTTATATATAGAGCGGCAAAAAAAGCGGTAGGGCGAAAGTTCTACCGCTTTTTTTATGGTGTGCCCAGCATGGGCGTAGTCTAACGGGTGAAAGTCCCGAGT
>NZ_CEVXFV010000081.1:0-12254 GCF_982396655.1 Cellulosilyticum sp.
ACGGTGGTGTGAGAGGTCGGATAATCAATTAATGGTTATCCTCCTACTCGATTGCAGAAGTAAGAATATTGATTGAAAATTCTTGTTATTACTGATAAAATAGAACGATACATTCTTTATTACATGGTAAAGATATATTAAGAAAAGAGGGATGAGAATGAAGTTAGCGAAGGTAAGAAGGGGATTAATGCTTTTAATGAGTATATCATTAATGAGTCCAATGGTATTTGCAAGTGAAGAGACTGTAAGTAAAACAGTTGCAACCGCAACAACAGCAGCCTCAGTAGTAGAGGAGAAGTCGAGTGAGACATTAGTGGTAGAAGAAGGGGAAAACATAGACTATGAGGCATTAGAACAGGCAAAGATTCAGCGTATCAAAGCACAAGGAACAGCTTTAGGAATCAGTAAAACTATGGGAAATATTAAAGTAACTGCTGAGTATATCTGGGCAGATCAATATACTTATAAACTGCTTTTAGCTGTAGAGCATGTGGATCAGACACCTTTTTTAGAAGAGGTGTATAGTACATTTAACTTCGGCAACGATTTGATGAGTAAAAGTGAATATGAAAAACAGAAGTTATGGGAGCAGATGCCTGAGAATGTGACCATAGAAGAAGAGGTTAAGGCATTAGCAAAGATTGATGAAGCATTTAAGCCATTTATAAATGAAGATGGTACTGTTGATGAAGAGGGGTATATGGCCTTCCTCTATGGTGGAACAGAAGAAGAGGATATGGTAGGAGAATTTATATCAGGTTCTGCAAGTAGTAGCTTTGGGGAATATAAGGTAGAGAATGCGCCAAGTTATAAAAAATATTTTCTGAAAGAAGGCAGTGTAAATGAGCCGATTGAAGGGGAGATGGTACTAAGTCTTGGCGAGTATCTAGAAGAAAAAGATGTAGAATATACATCTGCAATGGATTTAGTAGCTTATTTAAATGAGCATAAAAATGATGCTTTAAAAACGCAGCCACTAGAGATAGATGAATATGAAGCAGAACACTTAGCAGCATTAAAGGATGAAGATGAAGCCTATTATAAGGAATATATGCAGCAATTGGCAGAGTGCCCAAAGGTATTGTTGACTGAAGGTGGGTTAAAACTGAATTTAGTAGCGGAAATGCCACATTTTTGGATTGACAATATTGGCTTTGTAGATGGGCAGTTACATATGCGCTTAATGGGTGATACCCAAGATGAGTCCTATAGCATCGCATTTATGAATAAGCAAGGTGAATTTGCTGAGACGACCTATGGCATAGGCCAAAGTGAATCAGATGAAAATGGCAAGGCAAAATGTATGTCTTATAGGGCTTATAAAATCAAAGATATAGAAGACCTCAAACAATATACAATGTGCCTTAGCGGAATAGTAGCTGAGGTAAAAACAGAAGATAGTTTTGACTTTGAAATACAAATGGCACCAAAGGCTGCAAAGACCATCCAAGTTGATCAAACAGTGACGCTTAGTGAGACAGAAAAACCTGTGTTAAAAAGTGTAGACCTTACAGATTTATCTGTTGTTTTAAAATTTGATGAATTTAAAAGAGAAATGGAAGATGATTTTCCTATTACACTTATCATGAAAGATGGTAAGCGTATCGTACAAGAATATTCAGATGCCACAAAGATAGGAAAAGATACAGCAACGATTATTTATCAATTATCAGATGAAGTAACAGAGATTGATAAAATTAGTGTAGGTGGGGTAGAAATCAGTGTAAATTAGTATAACAATCAGGGAGATACAGTGGCACGTCCTAAAACGAGAAGACATATAGTATAGTAGAATAACTTATTTGACTATAATACTATGTGGAAGGTGAAAAAATGGCATATACGAGAGCGCAATTTATAGCAAAGGTGGCACCCTTAGCGCAGGCAGACAGTAAACGTTCTAATATTTTAGCAAGTCTTACGATTGCACAAGCCATACTTGAAAGCAATAATGGCAATAGCCGCCTAGCGACAGAGGGAAAATCATTATTTGGCATTAAGGCTACGGGAGCTTGGCGTGGTAAAGTATGGACAGGATATACACTAGAATATTATGACGCAAATAGCACGGTCATTTTAGCAGGTTTTAGGGCATATGATAGCTGGGAAGAAAGTATTGAAGATCACAGTAACTTTTTACGTTATAATGCGCGTTATGCAAAAGTTGTAGGTGAGAAGGATTATAAGAAAGCTTGCCAGTATATTTATGAAGCCGGTTATGCAACAGACCCTAGTTATACGCAGAAGCTCATCAGCTTAATTGAAAGCAATCATTTAGCACAGTATGATGTGAGAGACCTATCAAACACGGTAGATGAAGACTTATTTAATGCATTAAGTAAGATTATAAAGTCAGGGATTACCCTAGAATTTAATAAGTGGAAGCGTACGGATTTAATGACACTTAAAGATGCACCAGCACTTATTTGCAGATTAACAGGTGAGGGGAGCTATGAAAAAGCAGTGGACACACTTGTACAAAAACATATTATTTCACAAAGAAATCTATGGGATAAAAAGACTTATAAGTGTGAGCATGTACGTGCCTTGTTAATCAAATTTGCAGCAAGTTTATAATATGAAAAATAAGCCAATGGCGTAAGCAGAAAAACTTGGGGAGTGAACTGCTGAGCCATTGGCTTATTTTTTGATTTGTACGTTAGAATGTTGTTTGGAATATTTGTTTATGAATGTTTGTTTGATAAAAATTTTTTTGTAAAATTTAAGGTAATTTTATGTTTAAATGTTGTAACGAACATTTGTTCGATTACATATATAAATATATCATATGTATTTTTTTATTTCAAGTATTTTTTGGAAAAAGTTTTAATATATTTTATAGAGAAACCAGCTATAACTTTAAAGAATACATTATATAAATAGGTTTCTCTTAATGATTTCACATGACTAAAAATCATGAATAGCTAAATTTTATAAATGGGAAATCTATAATAAAATATTTAAGTTTAATAGATATAAGGGGGCAATGTTTATGGCAAAGACTAAAAGGGGAAAAGCATTAAAAAGAGATGGATATGGAAGAGGTACTTGTCCTGTATGTCATAGACCTAGGGTGAAACTTGCATGGGAAGTAAAAGAAGGAGATAAAAAGGTAAAAGTTTGTAAGGCTTGTAATACAAGAATATTAAATGGTAAGGAGACACTTAACTGAAAACTATATTCAAACCTTAGTAAAATATGGTATAATCGAAAAAAGCATTCTTATTATTTCATAACTATAGAAAAAAAGGACATGATATATACATAGAAGCTTTGAAATATTAGATTCTAGGAGGAACAACTATGTCAACACCACATAATGCAGCAAAACCAGGGGATATTGCAGAAACAGTCTTATTACCAGGAGATCCATTAAGAGCGAAATTCATCGCAGACAATTTCTTAGAAGATGTTGTACAATACAATACAGTAAGAAATATGTTTGGATATACAGGAACATATAAAGGTAAAAGAATTTCTGTTCAAGGAACAGGAATGGGTATGCCATCAATCGGTATTTATTCACATGAACTTATTCATGTATATGGTTGTAAAAATCTTATCCGTATTGGTTCAGCAGGAAGTATGAGTGCTGAGCTTCCACTTCGTCATATTGTATTTGGTATGGGTGCTTGTACAAACTCTAACTACGCTGTACAATACAACTTACCAGGAACATTTGCTGCAACAGCAAGTTATGAACTTTTAGAAAAAGCAGTAGAAAAAGCTAAAGAAGTAGGTGCTAACTACAAAGTTGGTAATATCCTTTCTTCTGATATTTTCTATAATGCTGATACAACAACTACTGAAAGATGGGCTAAAATGGGCGTTCTTGCAGTAGAAATGGAAGCAGCGGCACTTTACATGGAAGCAGCAGCAGCAGGTGTTAATGCTTTAGCTATGGTAACAATTTCTGATAACCTTATTACAGGTGAAGAAACAACAGCTGAAGAAAGACAAAACACATTTACACAAATGATGGAAATCGCATTACAACTTGCGTAAATCACATATAAAAATAAAAATTTCTTATACGATAAAAGGAGCTAGCCATTGGGTTAGCTCCTTTTATCGTATTATATAGATTTCACATTTATAAACTTTAGTTATTCGTAATCTTAAGCAATGTGAAATCATTGGGAGAAAACAACTTATGTACATGTATATTTCAAGTTTTTAGTTGGTTTCTCAATAATGGGTTATTCATATAAACTGTATTTTTCCCCTTATCTTTAGCAAGATAGAGATTCGCATCAGCCTTTGCAATGACTTCTTTAAAACTGAGCGTTTCATTATATTTAATATAAGCACCAAAACTAGCTGTAACGGAAATAGCAACATCTGCATCTAAAATAGGTGTTGTCTCAATCGCTTGACGCATTCTTTCTAAACGATTGAGTAAAGCCGTATAGTTGGTAAAGTTGTTAAAGAAAATAATAATTTCTTCGCCGCCATAACGTGCCATAAGGTCGTTTGGCCTGGTGAGCTCTTTAATAATTTTAGAAACTGTCTTTAAAACTAAATCACCATAAAGGTGACCATAGGTATCATTGACATGCTTGAAGTTATCAATATCAATCATGACAATTGTATAGTTTTGAGTATCTAGTTGGGCAGTATTATGGAGTGTTTCAAAAAAGTAACGCCTGTTAAAAATACCTGTGAGTACATCAATATTAGCTGTTTCTTTAAGTTTGTTATAGAGCAAGTTGTTTTCAATAGCTACACCGACATGATTGGCTAAAGAAGATAAAAAAGTAGCGTGTTGTGCAGAAAAATACGCCTTTTGTTGATGCTGGATAATAATAAAACCTAGCGTTTCATTATTAACGGTAATAGGAACGCCTAAGCAGGAGAAGACGGGGGTGGCGTGAAGATTACTAGGATAAATAGAGGTTTTACTATTTATAATGAATTCTTTCTCATGATGAAAGGTAATCAGATTTTTCTCGGATTCAATGGAAGGAAATGAGAATTCACTAGGCGTAGCGGGAATATAGTCATTGTTGGTCTTAATATAAATTGTAGAATATTTAGCCCCAAATACACCAATAAGCATATCGTTAATGAGTGGAAATAGATCTTTACTTTTGATATACTGATTGATATATTTACTTATTTCCAACAGGTTGGTAAAAACATTAAGTTTTTCTTCTAAAATAGTAATCTGGCTTGATAAATCAGCAATAGTTTTTTCAGTGAATATTTGGTATTTTTCAAACGCATTGTTGTCCATAAGAATACTCCTTTTGTGAGATACTAGTCCTTTTCCACATGGTGATGGATTTTAAGTTTCTTTTTGACTTTTTGCGTATATTTATGGCATAAAAATTTTTTGTTATATTTGCGATAGGTATAAGAGAGGTCAAAATAAGGTTGTAAATCATCAGGAAAAGCCTTGTGTAATCCTTCATAAATTTTGGCTGCTTCGCCATATTGTTTACAACGGCAATGACATTCAGCAAGATGCATGAGATATTCTTTATGGGTAGGCGCAAGTGAAACAGCCTTTTGAAGAACATTGAGCGCATCTTTATATAAGCCTTCTTCCATAAATACAAGCCCTAAGTTATTATATGCTAGGGCAGAATTAGGCTCTAAAGCAATAAGCTCTAAGTAGCAGAGTCTAGCTTTAGTAAGATTACCTAGCATATGATAGGAATAAGCTTTTAAGTAGACAGCATTAGAAGTAAATTCAGGGGTTTTAGTAATAAGGTCACAGTAGCTGATACAAAGCGTATGGTGGTCTTGTACGGATGCTTTTTTTGCAAGAGGTAATAATGATTTATGAGGATGATAGAGTAAATCTTTATATTCAGTTGCCAAACAAAATGGGACATGTTTTGCTTCTAAAAATTTTTGTAAATGGGTAAGGTCGGCTTGATTGATTTTTTGATAATAATCAATGAAACGACATACCAAATAAAGAGAAGCATTTTTGAAGAGGTGCTCAAGCTGCATTGCAATAAATTGCGTGCAGATTTCATAGGCGCCTAAATCAAAGAGTAATTTCATTTTTTGATAAATGTAAAAAGAAGAGTTATTGCTAAAAACAATAGCTGCATCAATGCATTGAAGAGCTTCTTCAATAGCACCTTCATGGGCGCTTGATAACGCTTTTTGAAAATATGTATGTGGTGTACACTCTATAGTAAGGATTTTTTCTTGCATGATTATGCCTCCTTTATCAAGAAATAATAATGAGTTCATATAGTTATAACGTAATGAATAATTAAATTTTATAAATGTGAAATCTATATAGAGAAACAAAGTAACAAATTAAATTAACTGAATTATCTATATTGTAATGCAAAAAAAGAAGATGTACAATATAAATAGGAAAAAATAAGTAAAATTTAAACAATTAGTAAATAAAAAGGACAGATGAAAAGATTAGAATAGTAGAATAAAAGGAGAATGAGATGGAAATACAAATACAAATTTTACAGTATCTCGAACAGATAAGAACGGAATCATTAACACTTTTAATGACTATGATTACCATGATGGCAGAGACTTTGTTTATTTCAGCTATTATTGCAAGTCTTTATTGGTGTGTGGATAAAGCTAAAAGTAAACGTCTTGCTTGGATGATTTTTTGCAGTACAGGTGTAAATGGTATTGTAAAAAATATTATCAAGATGCCAAGACCGTTTCAAGTAGGTGTGGTATCACCTATTCGTGTACAAACGGCTACAAGTTATTCATTCCCAAGTGGCCATACACAAGCTGCTACAAGCTTTTGGGGAAGTAGCATGCTTGTTTTAAAGCGTAAGCCAGTAATCTGGGTAGGCTGTATTATGATTGCACTTACAGCACTTTCTAGAATGTACCTAGGTGTACATTGGCCAATGGATGTAGTAGGTGGCATTTTGTTTGGGATTGCTAGTATTATCGTAGCCAATAGACTTATGAATGAAGAAGGCGAGATTACTAGATGGCATATTTTAGGGACAAGCATTGCCTTTATTATTGTCTTAATATTTAATGTAGATGGTGATTTATATAAAGCGATTGCCAGCATTTGGGGCTTTTCAGTAGGTGCATTTATCGAGCAGAAATATATCCGGTTTAATCCAATACAACCAAGACGTATACAAATCATAAAGGTGATTGTTGGAATTGTAGGCCTTATTATTTTCCAAGTAGGGTTAAAAAAGATATTCCCAGCAGGTAAGCCTTTTGACATGATTCGCTATGCAATAGTAATGCTTTGGGCGCTTGCTGGCGCACCATACTGTTTTAAGAAATTTACCAAAAGTCATTAAGGAGGTATACTCCTTTTGAAATTATGCATACTAATTAAATAAGGTAGCATAGAAGGAGTGGCTAGAAGATGATGAACATGAGTATTAACTGTGAGGTTACAGAGTGTAAATATCATGATAAAACAGAAAAGTATTGTACATTGAATGCAATTAAGGTAGCACGAGAAAAAAATCAAGAAGGTACTTATACAGGCTGCGCCGATTGTGCCAGCTATGAAAAAGAGTAGTAATTTGTGATGCACTAAGCAGAGAGAATTAAAGAAGCGGCAAGATGCGCTTCACTTTTGAATGGAGGAGATGTTGCGAAGTAAATTTCGTGCATCTCCTTTCTATGTTACAAGATTATAAAATTACAAGGTTATAAGATTATAAGATTATAAGCAAAAAGAGTTTTTTAGGCTGGTGCTAAAATATGGACATCCCTCATATATATAAGATATCTAATAGGAGGGGTGAGATATGAAGCAAAAGAATAATCGGATGATCACAGGAGCATTATATCTCCTTTTGATTTTTTTTGCGGCGCAGGCAGTATATGCTGGGTACAATTACTATACAGGACCCAATAGGGCAGTGGAAAGATATGCGAAGGCTCTAGAAAACGGCAACTATGAGAAAGCTTATAAATTATTAAATGAAGAAAGCATAGATAAAGGCGTCACGTCAAAGCAAATGATTAATTATTATAAAGGGGTTTATGCCAATAAGTTATTACAAGTTCAAAAAGTAGGTAGCATTGTTGTAAAGGGCAGCAATACAGCAAGTTGTAAGGTTGTCTATACTTTTAAAAATCAAAGTAAAGAAGATAAATTGCAGCTTGTTAAGAATAGCAATAGATGGGAGATAGTAAGCCCTTTTAAAACGTCAGATGTGACAATCTATGCACCAGCTTTAGCCAAGGTTTATATCAATGGGAAGAGCGTTTCAAATCAAAATGAAGGAATGTTCATCAAGGAAGGCTTGTTACCAGGAAATTATATGTTACAGGTGACATTTCCTGAAACGGATTATAAGGACTATCATCAGGTGATTAAGATACCAGAACAAACAGAGGTAGTATTACCTTATGATATGGTAAATGTAGGGGTTAAAACTATTAAAGGGATGGAAGTGAGTTTAGGTCAGCTTCAAAAAGTAGCCGGTAAGGCCAAAGTAAACTTTAGCGATATATTGCCAGGAGAATATACATTAACGATAAAGAGTCCTTATGATGTTCTTGAACCGCTTAAGACGGAGATTACAGTAGGGCATACCAATTGTAGTTTAAACTATGAAGATGTAAAGCTTTCAGAAAATGGAAAGAAAAAATGGAAAATGTTTGTGAATGATTTTTATAATGATTATCTAGCGGATATTAAAGAGCAAGAGGCGAACCGTATAAGAGACTACTTTACAGAAGGGAATAAGGCAGCACAACTAGAATTGTTTAATGAATGGTTTATTCAAGATAAAGATATTCAAAATGCGAAGTTAAAGGTAGAGACTCAGGCAGATCAGGTGACACGAGATGGCTACTTACAAGGAGAAATGATGGAAATAGTAGAACTTACAAACCGAGAAGAAGTAGAAGGTGGCATGGAAAATAGAGTCTATCGTCTTGTTTTAAAATGGGATACGCAGATAGATGTGATGAAGGAAAGGTGGCAAATTGTAAATCGTACATTAAAAGAAAGTATAGTTGCTTACCAAAGTGAGGATGGTAGATGGATTCAATACTAAGTGAAATGTAAATTAGTATTGAATGTTTTATAAAAGTTGTTAAAATATATTGTATACCATTATACATAGCCCATAAGTTGGGCGAGGAGGAAAAAGTGATCTACGAATCTGATATGGCAGATAAAGCATCGTTAAGAGAAAGAGTATTTCAAAAGATAAGACAGTCTATATTAGACGGTAAATATAAACCAGGTGATACATTAAGAGAATCAGCTATTGCCAATGAATTAAATGTAAGCCGTACGCCTGTAAGAGAAGCCATTAGGCAATTGGAATTAGAAGGTCTAGTGTATTCAATTCCAAATAAGGAGACGGTAGTATGCGGCATTACAGAAGAAGATGTACAGGATATTTTCATGGTAAGAAGCAAACTAGAAGGAATTGCAGGAAGATTAGCTGCAGAACGTATTACACCAGAAGAACTTGAAAAAATGCAAGAAATCTTAGAACTTACAGAATTTTATGCTAGCAAAGGCGATTTAAGTCGAATTGAGTCTTTAGATCATACATTTCATGACGCAATTTATAATGCAACTAAAAGCAAAATTATCAAACACGTTTTATCAGATTTTCATACTTATATTCAGAAAACAAGAAAGAAATCTATTGCCATACCTGGTAGGGTAAAAGGCTTATTAGAAGAGCACAGTGCTATTTATGAAGCAATTAAAAATAGAGATGGCGATAAGGCAGAAGAGCTTATTAATGCCCATTTAGAAAAGGTTACTCATAATATCCATTTGTCATAAGACGAATGGATATTGTAAGTAACCTTTTGTGTATAAAAAAGGACTTAACACTAAAAATGTCGGAATCTATAAGTTTTTAGTCAGTTTGCGCATAGGGAAAATCGAAAATTGTAGAAAATGTAGAAAAGAGTAAAAAATTACCTATAAATGGAAGTAGTTTCGACAAATAAAACAAGTTAGAAGTCAAAAATCATAAAAAAACATAAATAATAGACAATGAAAAAATGTTTTGTTTAAAATTGTATAAAAAAGTTGAAATTAAAATAAAAAATTGAGGCAATCTTACAGGCACGAGCTTGCTATAATGTACTTGTAACTTCCCCCAGATGTTACAGCAAATATTTAATTATTTGCTACCCCTAGAATAAAATACCTTCTCTCAAGGAGAAAGACCCGTCGTCTTTCTCCGATTTTTTTTGCCAGCAATCCACTATTTTTCCATAGACCTACTAATGCAATACGGGATAGAAGAACGTTATAATAGGTTCAACGCATACCCCCTACACCTAATAAGTGGAAAGGGCATTAGGAGGTAGTAAGATGAAAAACGATAAAAGACATAAAAGAAATATGTTAATAGCTGGTTTATGTGTATTAGTGCTATTTGCTAGTGTGATTTTTGCACAGCATAGTATAGCGCACAAAGTAGGTTATAATGAATTTTTAATAGATATACAAAACAAGCAAGTTGAAAAAGTAGAAATGAGCAATGCCTCTACTTTAAAATTTAAACTTAAAAATGATGAAAAAATTTATACAACAGATAATCCAAGAAGAGATGATTTAAAAGAGGTATTACTTTTAAATAATATAGAAGTTATAGAGAAAGCACAAAATAATGTTTCAACGATTCAATATATTATAAGCACAGGTTTAATGATTGCTATGTTTGCATTTATTTATAAATCTGTAAAACGTCAAACAGGGCAACAAGGTAAGATGAGCATTGGAAATAAAAAAGTACAACCAGAAGAGCTTGTACATGATTTTAGTGATATTGCAGGAAATGAAGAAGCCAAAGAACAAGTAGGTGAGCTCATTGCATTTATGAAAGAGCCAGAGAAATTTGCTAAAATGGGTGCACGTATGCCTAAAGGGTTTATTCTTTATGGCCCTCCAGGAACAGGAAAGACATTGCTTGCTAAAGCTATTGCTAAGGAAGCAGGGGTAGCCTTTTTCTCAGTAAGTGGTTCAGACTTTATGCAAATGTATGTGGGTGTAGGTGCGAGCCGTGTAAGAGAAATCTTTAAAACAGCACGTAAAGAAGGCAAAGCTGTTATCTTCATTGATGAAATTGATGCAATTGGTAAAAAACGTGGCAATGGCAATATGCAAGGCAATGATGAAAAAGACCAAACATTAAATGCACTTTTAACAGAGATGTCAGGTTTCAAAAATGATGAGGGCATTGTAGTAATTGCTGCAACTAATAGACTTGATACATTAGATGACGCATTACTTCGTCCAGGCCGTTTTGACCGCCATATTGAGGTGGGTTATCCTGACCTTAAAGCGAGAGAACAGATTATTAAACTTCACCTTAAAAATAAACCACTTTCAGAAAATGTGGATGTTGCAGCACTTGCGAAACAAACTGTATACTTTACAGGTGCAATGCTTGAAAATCTTTTAAATGAAGCTGCCATTTATGCAGTTTCAAAGGAAAAAAGCTGTATTGACCAAGAGTCAATTGATGCAGCCTTTTACACAGTTGTTGCTGGGAAAGAAAAGAAAGACCGTAGTGGTATCAGTGAAATGGATCAAAGAATCACAGCTTACCATGAAGCGGGACATGCACTGGTTACAAAGCTTATTGCACCAGAAAATAGTGTAACAAAGGTGACAATTATTCCAAGTACAAAAGGCTTTGGCGGGTTTAGTATGAATATCCCTAAAGATAAAATGTATCTTACAAAGATGGAACTTTTAAATAATATTAAAATCAGTTTGGCAGGACGTGCTGCTGAGGAAATTATATTTGGTGCAGAACATGTGACAACAGGTGCCAGCAATGATATAGAAAAAGCCAGTGAATCAATGCGCAACATTATGCTGCGTTACGGTATGGATGGCGCATATGGTCTTGTCAATCTAAATGTTTTAACGGGCAAACAAAGTACAGATGATAAAGCATTTGTGGAACGTAGTATTTCATATATGGAAGAGCTTTACGAAGAAACAAAAGAATTAATTTTAGATTATCAAGATAGGCTTGAGGCTATTGCAGAAAGCTTAATTGAAAAAGAAACACTTAATGAACAAGAAATAGCTAGCTTCTTTTAGAAGCTAGCTCAGGCTGTAGACAATTAACTTTTCCATAGTATTTTACTAGTCTAGAAATAGAAAACAGAGGTAAAAATGGACCTAAACTGCTCTTTTTACCCCTATTTTAATAGATTTTCTTGAATAATCCTCACTTAATTTGTGAGTTTATTTTGGGAAAATTCATTTGTCAACAATCTGGGGCTTCTTATGAAGCCTTTTTTATTTCAAAAAACATAAAAATTGGAGGATTTTA
>NZ_CEVXFV010000082.1:0-12141 GCF_982396655.1 Cellulosilyticum sp.
AACATTTTTCATAAATTTTTGTGCCTTGAGCACAGCGAAAGGAATGATAGTTAAGGTGACAAGACAAGAAGCATTAACACATTTTACAACCTATGCAAATGAAGTGTTAGAAGACTATAAAATGGGCTTTTGGGAACACCTTCAAAAACAAAGTAAGAAATTAGAAGAAGTGATATTGGAAGGTTTTACAAAGCTTAAAGAACAGGTTGAAAAAGCACATAAAGATGAGATTGTACATTTTCAATTTTCATTCTTAAGGATAGATTTAATAGCGCGTCAATACACCGTATTATTACATGCTTATGATGTAAGTTGGTATTTAGATGAAGCTCCTGTTATGGTGAAACTCGATATTAGTTTTTTATTTGAAGAACTTAATAAACGTTGGGATAAGCTTATCGCTGAGGGAAAAAGATATGTAGGCAAGATTAACCAATATGATATTTTAAATAGAATATTTGATGAAGTTAAGGAAGTAAATGGACTGATTGCACACTTGCTACGTTTTACTTTAAAAGATATAGAAAGTAATGCGGATTTTAAGGCCATTCCCAAGTGTGAGTTATGGATTATAAGATGGGGTGAATATCGTGATCATAGTGAAATTATTTTACAAGTAGATCGTTATCCTAAAACACAAGAAGACTGGGAAGAAGCACTTAAATTAAGTGCAGAAAAGGAAGACCAACTGGTATGTAGTTATTGGTATGAAGGTAATTTCAAAGGCGGTCATTTAAAAGAAAAACAGCTTTACTTTGCAGTTTTTGAAAAGTGTCAGTTAGAGGATATAGATTTTTCAAAAGCCGCCTTTTTAGGGGGAAAATTTAAAGAGTGTGAACTAAAAAATTGTAGTTTTAAAGGGGCATTACTTAAGAATAGTGATTTTAGAGAAAGTCATTTTGAAAATGTAGATTTTGAGGAGGCAGATTTAACTGAAGCAATATTCTCAGATGTAGATGTACCTTATTTACATCTTTCCCCTATTCAGTTACAAAGCATCCATATAGAAAGGAGTTAATATGCGTTACTTTATTATGAAACAAGACCAGCACTTATCATATAGTTTTAAGCTAAGAGATTTTGATATGAATGGCAAGCATCAAGTTTTCCATAAAGAAGAAGCTAATCAGTTAAATGATACAAGCTTCCTTTATGTTGTAGGAAAAGGGGATGAAGCTTATTCAGATTTTATTCAAAATCCTGTGTATATGGCATCTGAGGTTGTACAAGGTGTTTTGGATATGTATGAAGATGAACTGATTAGCAAGAAGGTAGTGATTATTCATAAGGAAACGCAAAGAGAGGAAATATATTATCACATTATAACGGACCATATTGAGGCATTAAGTGAAAAGGCATTATTTTATCCAGATGGCCTGGAGAAAAAAATAATTTTAGATAGAGAGAAAATAGGCGATCATCATGTTTTTCAATTAAAGGATGTAAAAGGTGTGTACTTAATAGTGAGCTTAGCTGTGGTAGAAAGTCTATTAAGAAGGCAAGTACAGGGAATTTTATTTGAAGAAGTAGAGGTGGTTTAAATGGGAGGAGAAGCACCAAAAAGTTCTTTTGATGCCAATAAAGCAGCAGATCAAGCAATAGCCCGTAGTAAAGAGAGAGCAAAAGAGCGTGCTGAAGCTGAGAAACAAGCAGAGCAGCAAGCGAAAGAGGGGGGACAAGAGCAATCAGAATCAGCAGCTCAAGAGGGAGAAGCAAACGCATTAGCTGCAGTCGCAGCTAATGCAATGGCTATGATTCAAAAAGCAATGAACCCATCTTATGTTGTACATGGTGCAGAAACTTATTGTTCATGTGGCATACGTGTAAGTCATGTGGTGGTACCATTAAGCCATGGCTGCTTTATTCATGATATTGCACAATTAATAGTCTCAGATTTTAAGCCCTATACGAATATACAGACCTTTGGGGGATGTACAAGCCCAGAAAATCCATCGGTACAAGCTGTGGCAGCTGCAATTACAGAAAAGGTAAATAGTGAGCCTAAAAGCTTTTGGGAAAAAGTTATGGGTATCTTTTGTAAAAATGAGGTAAAACCTGATGATAGCCTTATGGCGCAATGTGTAGGAGAATGTACACCAATTATTGTGTCACCTTGGAGTAATGGAAAAGCAACAGTGAGATTAGAAAGTATCAAACCATTACTTGAGACAGGAAAACTAACTTGCCAGTATGGGGGCGAGATCAAATTGGTATCTACAGGACAGCCTGGATAATTACAGGAAGAAGAAATGGGGTGAGTAAATGGAATTATCTTATAGGGGAATAAAGGTAGAACTACCTATAGAAGAAGCAATTCAAATTGAATATTTTTGTTTAAAAGAATCCTTAAATGAACATGTAAGGCTTTCACTTAAAATATTAATGGATGAGATGAAGATTGCGGAAGCTGTAGAGGCATTAGGGGAAAATAGCTGTATTATAGTGACCCAAATGCACCGGCAAAATAAGAGAGAACAAGCTATTTTTAAAGGAAAACCACTCAAGGTAAGTATGTGTGAAGAGGCCGGACACTATTATTTACTTTTAGAATGTGTTTCTTATGCTTATGACTGGGATTTAGAAAAGAAAAGTCAAAGCTTCTGTGATTTAGATTTAACCTATAAAAGTGTAATCGAAAAAGTATTAAAACCATATCCAAAAAAAGATTTTCAAGATCAAATTACAAACAATGCAAAAATACCTGATTTTTTACTTCAATATGAAGAGACGGATTGGACCTTTTTAAGACGTCTCGCTACCCACTTTGAAACCTTTTTACTAGAAGACCCCACAGAAACATTTGGGCGTATTTACTTTGGGCTTCCCAAGTTACAGTATGGCATGAAGCTAGAACAAGACGAATTTATTATCCAAAAAGATTTGGAAAAATATTACTTTTTTAATGCACTCGAAGCCTATTATCCACAAGAAACAATTACTTGGCATATTCAAACACCTAAAAGGCTTTATTTAGGGGAAGAAATCTTGCTCAATAAGGTAAAAACACAAGTTACAAGCGTTACTTTAGAAACAATACAAGATGAATTGATTTTTAGTTATGTTTTAAGTCGTTTAAAAGGGGTACGTGTGCCTTATCAAATGCATCCAGATATTTACGGCATGAGTATACCTGCAGTTGTTAAAGAACGAAAGGGAAATTGTGTCAGGGTACATTTTGATATTGACCCTGTTTATGAAGCAAGGCCGAATCTGAAGTATTTTACTTATGCCATTGAAAGTAGTAGCTTTTATTGCATGCCAGAAGAAGGCAGTAAGGTACATATTTATTTTCCAAGCCATGATGAAAGAGAAGCCATAGCAGTTCATGCCATACGTACAGCAACAGGCGCAAGTAAGTATAATAGCCGTGCACAAAATCCAGATAATAAATCATTTTCGAATACAACAGGTTCAGAAATGAAGATGACCCCAAGTGATATTAGTTTTGCAGCAGATGAAGGCAAGAAGATCTGTATTACGCTAGATCAATCTGGAAATATCAACTTAGTGGGTAAAAACATTTCTATGCAGACTCAAAAGAGTATGAACATTGGTGAAAGAGAGGCACCTCCAGGTTCAGATGTGCCACCTGTTAAGCCTAAAAGTATTCATATTACGGCTAAAGAAAACCTTGCTTTAGTAAGAGAAGATGGTAGTGAACAAGGTATTTTTTTAACAGAAGAACAAAATGTTATGGCTACTTTTATGAAAAAAGATGGCAGTGTTAAGAATCCACCTGCACAGTCACCAGAGTCATTTTTACCTGACCCAGCAGAAGATGAAGCACTAAGAGCAGACTGTAATGCCAATGCCTATGAGCAATTAGAAGCTAAAAAACAAGCGGCAGTAGATAGTTTTCGTAAGGGTGTTTGTACCATACTTAAAACAGTAGCTATAACAGCTTTAGCAGTAGGTTTAACAGTAGCGACAGGTGGAGCTGGGGCTGCACTAGCAGGTCCATTAATGATGACAGTATATGCAACAGGTGCTGCTCAGACTGTGATGGCTATTAGTGATACAGCAGAGGCAGTGCAAGATTATAAGAAGGTACAATCAGGAGATTTGCGGCAATCCTATAATTTTATGAGGGATACGGTCTTTCAAGGAAATGAAAAAGCTTATCGCCTTGTACAAGGTGGGGTTGAAATTGTTTTTGGTATTGTTTCAAGTATAGCAATAGGTGGTGGATTTAGCAAGTTAGGAGAGTTGGGAAAGCTGGGGAAGGTTGGAAAAGTAGCGCAGCTCTGTAGTAAGAGTAAAAAAGCTCAAGTATTATCGCATATGGGAGTTAATGGTATTACAAGTGCTATAGATAGCTATATTCAAACAGGTAAAGTAGACCCAGGAAGTCTAGCATTTAATGTAACCCTAGGTGCAATTACTGGACACTTTGGTAGTAAAGCGACACAAGGCATTATAGGTAAGCTGAGTGCTAAAGGCGGTAAGTATGTTGATGATGTTCTTAATAGTACACTAGGTAGAAAAGCTACCAATATGGTAGTTGGGACAACTGTGGATACAGCAATGGATGGAGCAGTATCTTGGTTAACAGGGCAACCCTATGATATTAAGCAAAGCCTTGCCAATAACCTTACAGCTAACTTTTTAGCAGAATGTTTTGGTGAACCTATTGATGCTGTAACCGGTGGTTTCTTTATCGATGCCGTAGATTTCAAAATGCCTGATTTAAATGAAGAGTTTGGGTTAAAAAGACATTATAGTTCAGCTGATTTAGCAGTAGGCATGCTAGGCAAGGGCTGGCATTTGAATTATGATAGTCAGCTTTTTAAAGATGAGGCAAGGGTTTATGCCACTTTGGTGACAGGACATACAGTAAGCTTTGTGAAGATAGATGGCACCTGGCAAAATGAAGCAGGCGAAAATGGACGTTTTAGTTTAAGTTACGATACGCTGCATAGTGAGTGGCATATTTTAGACTATAAAACCCATAATACTTATGTTTATAATGCAACAGGTAGAATGATTTACAGTATTGATAAGAATAATCAAAAGACTATTTTTGAATATAATAATCAAAGGCTGCAAAAGATTACAACAAGTTTAGGTTATACTTTAAGGTTTACCTTTGATGAAGATAAGTTAATACAAGTGACAGATGATTTAGGGCGTACGCTGCAATATCGTTATGAAGGCGATTTATTAACCCATGTGGTACATTTGGACCAAGGGATTTCTACTTATACGTATACTAAGGAAGGTTATATAGAGTCTGCTATTGATAAAAATGGGGTCACTTATTTAACCAATACTTATGATGCAGAAGGACGTACTATTTTCCAAGAACTTGCTAATGGTTATACTTATGAAGCAACTTATGATACCAAAAATTATGTAACGACGGTTAATTATAATAAGGGTGAAAAGATAGAACGCTTTTATTATGATGAAAACTTACTCATTCATAAGATTGAATATATGGATGGGACAGCTACGTATTATGACTATGATGCTTATAAAAATCGTTGTTATGAGAAAAATCGTTTAGGTGCTGTTAGCCAAAAGATATATAGTCCATATAATGAACTTCTAGAAGAAGTTTTACCAAATGGCTTACATACTGTTTATAGTTATGATGAAGACCATAGACTTATTAAAAGGGTAGATAATGGTGGTAGGGAAAGTCTTTATAACTATGATTTTAAACATAATCTTATAGAAGAAAAACATAAGATTGCTACAGGAAAGTGGCAAAGTAAGCATTATACCTACGACTATATGGGTAGAATGCTGACAGAGGAAGATAGCCTAAAAGGCATGATAGAATATGTTTATGATGAGGGGCAAAGTGAACCAAGTCGTGTGAAAAATGCTATGGGTGAAATCACTTACTATGAATACGATAAGCTAGGCCGCCGCATGAGCATTGAAAATGACTATGGTACGGTGGAATTTGGTTATAACAACCTGAACTATGTGACCCGCATTAAAGATGGAGAAGGCAATATTACGCAAAAGCTTTATGACCAGATGGGTAAATTGGTGGCATTTTATTCGCCTAAGGCTTGGGCAAGTAAAGAAAAGGGTTATACCTATAAGTATGATTTCTTAGACCGTTTAGTAGAAGTGATTGACCCATTAGATCAACATTATAAGCAAGAAACAGATGTAGAAGGGAATTTGATTAAACAAATTCATCCGAATACTTATGATTCTAGTACAGAAACAGGGTTAACGACTACTTTTGAGTATAATATTGATAATAAGTGTATTAAGAAGCATTATTTAGATGGTGGGATTGAAAGATTTTTTTATGATGCAGAAGGCAATCTGATGAAGCACGTTTTACCTGAAGCTTATGATGCTCAAGTGGATGATGGAAGAGGATATACTTATAGCTACAATGAAATGAATCAGCTTGTCACGGTCATTAATCCTGAAGGTGTACAAGAAGCTTCCTATACATATAACTTAAATGGTGATTTGTTAGAAAGTAGAGATGCTAAAGGTTATACCACCTACTATCGCTACGATTTATTAGGCAATTTAATTGAAAAACGTGAACCTGTTAAGGAAGAATATAACAAAGTATTGTATAAGTTAACATGCTTTGAATATGATTTAAATGGCAATAAGATTACAGAAAAACATGGCTTAGATTTTGTAGTTGAAGAAGGCTATCCAAGAAGTTATCATAGCATTTATTTAAGTTATGATAAAAATAATCATCTGATTAAAGTCAAAGATGATTATGGCGCTATGCTGCGTTATGAATATAACTGCCTTGGTCAAAGAAGCTATGAAGAACGTAAAATTAATGAAGAAGTTTCACAGTGTATTCACTATATTTACAATAAGGCAGGCTGGCTGGTTCAGAAGAAAGAAGCCTTAGATAGCCGTATGTTAGGTGAAAAGAGTACCAGAACTTTATGGGCAGTCACGAAGTATAACTATGATGCAAATGGCAATTTAACCGCTATTCTAACACCAAAAGGTTATCAAATAGAAAGAAGTTATGATGCCTGTGACCGGTTAGTGAGTGAGCATGTGGTAGACAAGGAAAATGGTATTGATCGTACCACATACTACACCTATGATGCAGCCAATAATGTTATTAAAGTAGAAGAGCAAAGTGAGGGTGTGGCACCTAATAAGCGGGCTTATGACTATGATTTAAAAGATAGATTAACGCATATCAAGGAGAATGAAAGTGTAGTCCAACGTTATTTCTATAATAAAAATGATCAACTTATTAAAGAAGTAGATGCAAGAAACTATCAAGTACAGTTAGATAATGGGGCTGGAACGACTTATAGTTATGATGCAAGAGGAAATAGAGTACAAACAGTTAATGCACTGGGACAAATAGTGGAAGCAAATGAATATGATCCTTCTAATAATCTACTGGTGCAAAAAGATGCTTTAGGTCATCCAATCACTTATGATTATACGATTCAAAACCAAGTGTTATCTGTCAGCACAGCAAGAACAGCGGAGCAAGGTAAGAAGCTTCAAACGTATAGCTATAATGCCAATGGTCAAATCACAGGTATCATAGATGGTAATCATAATGAAACCTTCTACCAAGTAGATGGCTGGGGACGAATTACAGAAGTCACAGCAGCAGATGGTGGGGTAGAAAAATATACTTATGACCATGCAGGTAATATCACCACGACAACAGATGCCAATGGTGGCACAATTACTTATCATTATAATAGTTTTGGCAAGGTCAGTGAAATCATTGACCAAGAAGGCTTAAGTGAAAAATTCTATTATGATGAAGAAGGACGATTAACGCTACATATCGACCGAAATGGCAACCGAGTAGAAAATACCTATAATATAGATGGCAATTTAGTCAGTCAAGTAGCTTACGCCGATAAGGGAAATAATAGGTCTAGTATTGCAAATAATCAGGGTGAAAATGTTTCTATTAATATAGAAGAAACCCCATCCACAGTTAGAAAAAGTTATAGCTATAATACAAAAGGCCAACTACTTACCGCCAAGGCCGATGGATTTGTATATAACTATAGTTATACACCAGAAGGTTATTTAGCAAGCAAATCAACATGTGGACGTACCTTAATTGCATATACGTATTATAAAGATGGACAAATTGCTTCTATTAAAGATATAACAGGTAAAAGTACTTATTATAGTTATGACATTTTAGGTAGAATCAATGAACTGACAGATGATGAAGGGAAAGTCGTTGCAAAGTATACTTATTTACCTAATAATTTAATAGAAAGTATCATTTATGGTAATGGTATTAAAACAGTTTATAGCTATGACAGTGACCAAAATATTTCTCATTTACTCACCCTAACAACAGAGGGTGAAAAGCTCCAAGACTTTGCTTACCAATATGACCTCAATGGTAATCGCTTAAGCAAAGTAGGACTTAATCAAGAAACACATTTTGCTTATGATAGTATGAATCGTTTGATTAAAACCCAATATCCTAATAGAGAAGAAAGTTTTACTTATGATTTAGTAGGCAATCGTTTAAGTCAAACGCTTAATGGCGAAATAAGCACTTTTATTTACAATACAAAGAACCAACTTGTTGAATTGCACAAAGATTTAGGCATTACAAACTTTACATATGATGTTGGGGGCAATATACTAAAAGAAAGTAGTCCACAAGGCACTAGCACTTTTAGTTATAATGCTTTAAACCAACAGACTAAAGTTACAACCTATCAAGGCAATACGCTCATTAATCGCTATGATGCTGAAGGCTTAAGAGCAGAGATTGAAGAAAATCAGAAGCTGACTAAGTTTATATTTCATAAAGATGAGATTTTAGTTGAGACTGACCAGGAAGACCAAGCAATATCAAGGTTGATAAGAGGTTATGATGTTGTTGCTGGTGATATTGCAGATGTAGAAGGTAGTACAGGAAGTAATGAACAGGGAAGATATTATTATCAGCTAGATGAGCAATTTAGTACAAGCTTTATTACTAATGACATTGGAAAAGTAAAAAACCGTTATACTTATGATGCATTTGGTAATACTTTAGAAAGCCAAGAGGGTATTCACAACAGAATTAAATATACTGGCCAGCAATATGACCCTGTTACTCAGCAATACTATCTAAGAGCAAGGTTCTATAATCCTATATTAGGTAGATTTATGCAAGAGGATATTTATCGTGGGGATGGACTGAATTTATATGCTTACTGTAGGGATAATCCTATTATGTATTATGATCCTAGTGGATATGTAAAACAAAGTGAACTGGCACAACTAGTAAAAAATATGACTCCTGAGCAGATAAGGCAAGAATTGCAGAATCAATATGAGCAATTTAAAATAAATAAGCTATCAAGCTTAGCTACATCTGAAGAAGATTTAATTTCATTCACATATGGGAAAAAAAATAAGGTGACTAATGAATTAACTATAGCAAGTTATGGAGCTACGCCTAAACCAGTGGGTGATGATATGACACCTCATCATATGCCAGCTGCTGATTCAATTCAAAATGATGGCATAGGATATAAAGAAGGAATATGTACTAATACAAAGACAAGTACACATTACTTGACCTTTACTTATGGAATGGGAGATAGTGAGGCTAGAGCATATGACTATGCATTATATAATGCATTAAGTTATGAAGAAAGATTAGATTTTGATATAGAGAACTTACGCTGGGCATATGGTACTGAAAGAGTTAATGTGGACATGGATGTGGTAAATGATGCATTACAAAAACATAGGGATGAAGCTATGAAAGTATATAATGAAGCACAAAATAAAAAAGCTAATACTATAGATAAAACAGGTAAATGTACTAAATAAAGGAGAGATAAAGGATGAAGGACATAGTAGAAAAGTTGGATAAATATGCCCATGGGCATGAAAAAAATGATTTTGAGGGGTTTGATCATATTTATAATCAAGTAATAAGTGGAGAACTAATCTTAGAACTAAGTGATATTGTCCTATTATGTAGGATTTTCAATAAAAAGTTTGAACATATTGAGCCACATCAATACTGTGACATTCAAGAAATGACTATAGTGACAATGAATAATTATGACTTATGTGATGCTTTTAAAGAATTAATAAAAGGATTAGATTTAATATTTAGTAATGCAAAAGAACATGTAGAGGAATATATTGTAATGCTCTTTGATAATTACGATGATGAAGAACTTAAAATTTTTGCAGAACAAATTAACCCTAATGAAAAACAAAATTTTGTACAAATATTGCATGAGATAAAGTTAGAGCGTCAAGATTACACGGAGGAGATAGAATTAATATTGAAAACTATTACAGAGTAACAAGACTTTTCGATTATATAGCATGGCAAGTTTAATTCTTGCCGTGCTTTTTCTTTTTCATAAGATTAAAAGTTTACATTCTTAAAAGAGGAAGGGCTAACCAATATCCTAATAGAGCAGAAAGTTTTCCTTATGATTTAGTAGGCAATCGTTTAAGTCAAACGCTTAATGGTGAAACAAGCACTTTCATTTATAATACTAAAAATCAGTTAACAGAGTTGCACAAAGATTTAGGTATTACAAACTTTACATATGATGCTGGGGGCAATATACTAAAAGAAAGTAGCCCACAAGGGACAACCACTTTTAGTTACAATGCTTTAAATCAACAGACTAAAGTCACAACTTACCAAGGCAAGACACTTGTTAATCGCTATGATGCAGAAGGTTTAAGAGCAGAGATTGAAGAAAATCAGAAGCTGACTAAGTTTATATTCCATAAGGATGAGATTTTAGTTGAGGCTGACCAGGAAGACCAAGCAATATCAAGGTTGATAAGAGGTTATGATGTTGTTGCTGGTGATATTGCAGATGTAGAAGGTACTACAGGAAGTAATGAACTGGGAAGATATTATTATCAGTTAGATGAGCAGTTTAGTACAAGCTTTATTACTAATGGTAATGGAAAAGTAGAAAACCGTTATATTTATGATGCTTTTGGTAATATTTTAGAAAGCCAAGAGGGTGTTCATAACAGAATTAAGTATACTGGTCAGCAACATGATCCTGTTACTCAGCAGTACTATCTAAGAGCAAGGTTTTATAATCCTATATTAGGTAGGTTTATGCAAGAGGATGTCTATCGTGGAGATGGATTGAATCTATATGCTTATTGTAGAAATAATCCTGTAATGTATTATGACCCTAGTGGTTATATGGAAATTACACCTATAAATGATACTGCAGAGGCATATATAAATAGGTTAAACTACATACCAAAACAAGATGCTCATTATGGAGAGTGGACAGGTAATCGAGGGGAATCTAAATTTGAATTAAAAGAATATGAGGATATGACTAGTCAACATAAGAATGCACAGGGGATACTCAAGCAATACAATGAAACGGGTGTGATTTATAATAATGCAATGCCAGAATTTGATAAGTTTGCTGTTTTTACTGTAGATATTGACATGACAACAGATAGGCCTACAAATTATAAATTAACAAGTGATGCAATTGCTAATGAGATAGTAAAATATAATGGGAATTCAAGTGAGATGGTAAGAAAAAATGCAGCTGGAATGAAGAATGCCCATGAAAACTCTTTGAAGGTAGCTAATGGAATATTAGATGATAAAATTATAAAAAAGCATCTTAATAATGAAAGGTTGTCTCTAAATGAAAAACAGTCTAAGATAGCAAGTAGATTAAATACTTTAAGAGAAAAAAATAAATTAACTGTTCATGAACTGAATAATGGAAAAACAGTACAGTTAATACCAACAGATATAAATGGAACCTTTGGACATTTGGGTGGAGTTTCAGAAATTAAGGCGCAAAATCAAGAAATTGAATCAGAGAAGAAACATGGTTAAAATAGTTACTATATTGGAGGGTGAAAAAATGAAAAAAGAAATAGTAATAATAGATGAAATATTAGGAAAAATTAATTACGAAGGAGAATATTGGAGATTAGAGAATAGTATACTAATGAATTTCAATAACACAAAATTATTGCTATCTGTAAAAGTACATATTATGTATAGCGAATTTACAGAATATAAATTAGGAATAGGAGATTGGGAAGAAGATGACTTTGATATTGAAGAAATAGAAGGATATGATAGATATCAGAAAGATATAAAATCAATATATATGTATCATAAGCGTAAACTTAAAACTAAATCTTTCCAGTAACAAAAATAATAAAAAT
>NZ_CEVXFV010000083.1:0-11983 GCF_982396655.1 Cellulosilyticum sp.
TTTTCTATTTCTAGACTAGTAAAATACTATGGAAAAGTTAATTGTCTACAGCCTGTAGAAGCTATAGTTATAGCTTCTTTTCTTTTTATATGATGTTTATACTGATTTATATGATGTTTATACTGAAAAGAATAATTTAGTATTTAAAAAAACTGAAAGTTAGATTATAATAGAATATGTTAAAAAAGTATATTAACCTGTCGATATTAGGAGGATTTAAGTAATGAATAAAATTACTGTTGATTACTCTAAAACTGGAGTACAACCCCACGAAGTAGCATATTTTAAGTCACAAGTAGAACTTGCTCATAGCATGTTACATGAAAAAACTGGAGCAGGAAATGACTTTTTAGGATGGATTGACTTACCTGTAGATTATGATAAAGGCGAATTTGAGCGTATCAAACAAGCAGCTAAGAAAATTCAAGACAACTCTGATGTACTTATTGTTATCGGGATTGGTGGTTCTTACCTTGGTGCAAGAGCTTGTATTGATGCATTAAGTCATACATTCTACAATTCACTTAGCAAAGAACAAAGAAAAACTCCAGAAGTTTACTATGTAGGAAACAATATTTCAGGCACATACCTTAAAGACCTTTTAGATGTATGTGAAGGAAAAGAAGTTAGCGTAAACGTTATTTCTAAATCAGGAACAACTACAGAACCAGCTATCGCTTTCCGTGTATTCAAAGAATTTATGGAAAACAAATATGGTAAAGAAGCTGCTAAAGAACGTATCTTTGCGACAACAGATAAAGCAAGAGGTGCACTTCTTACTTTAGCGCAAGAAGAAGGATATGAAACATTTGTTATTCCAGATGATGTAGGTGGACGTTTCTCAGTACTTACACCAGTAGGTTTACTTCCAATTGCAGTAGCAGGTATCAGCATTGATGATTTAATGAAAGGTGCTGCAGATGCAAGAGAAGAATATTTAAACCCTAATGTAGAAGAGAATGAATGCTACAAATATGCAGCAGTTAGAAATGCTCTTTTAAGAAAAGGCAAAACTACAGAAATTATCGTAAACTATGAACCATGTCTTCAATATTTTGGTGAATGGTGGAAACAATTATATGGTGAAAGTGAAGGTAAAGATGGTAAAGGTCTTTACCCATCATCAGTTAACTTCTCAACAGATCTTCACTCATTAGGTCAATACATTCAAGATGGTCAAAGAATGTTATTTGAAACAGTTATCAATGTAGAAAACCCTAGAAAAGATGTAACTCTTCAAGAGGAAGCATCTGATTTAGATGGACTTAACTACTTAGCAGGTAAAACAATGGACTTCGTTAACAAAAAAGCTTTCGAAGGAACAATTTTAGCACACGTTGATGGCGGTGTACCAAATGTAGTTGTTAATATGCCATCTATTGATGCTTATAACATGGGTCGTATGATTTACTTCTTCGAAAAAGCATGTGGTGTAAGTGGTTACTTATTAGGTGTTAATCCATTTGATCAACCAGGTGTAGAAGAGTACAAAAAGAACATGTTTGCTTTATTAGGCAAAAAAGGTTTTGAAGCGTTAAGAGAAACACTTTTAGCTAGACTTCAAAAATAAGATATTATATAGTTCAGTTTTTTATAAAGGTGGTGGCACGAAAGTGCTACCGCCTTTATTTTTTTAGAGGGAATGGATAAGTTGGGGAATATAGTTTTCCTTCGAACGCATTTTCGTCCAATCTTTGGGAGTATAGTAGATACTTAGTGTTAGTCACTTTATTTTAATAGGGCTTGTGCTATAATAAAAAGAGAAGAAACTGATAATACTTAAAGGTTCCTATAGATTGAAATGATAATAAGGAAGGAAATAAAAATGGACGGTGAACAAAGAAGAGTAGAGATATTAAAAGTACTCAGTGAAAATATAAAGCCAACAAGTGCCACCTTTTTAGCAAATAAATTCGAGGTAAGCAGGCAAGTTATAGTGCAGGATGTTGCTCTGCTGCGTGCGAGTGGCTATGATATATTAGCTACAGCTAGAGGGTATATTTTAAATAAAGAAGTAGCAACAATGTGCCAACGTGTTATTTTAGTTAAACATGATAAGATGCAAAGTGAAGAAGAATTAAATATTATTATTGATAATGGGGGACGTGTAAGAAATGTTATTATCACTCACCCTATTTATGGGCAACTTGTAGGTGACTTAATGCTACGTACACGAAGAGATGTGAAACAATTTGTAGAAAAACTTCATGCAGATCATGCAATGCCTCTTTTAAATTTAACAGAAGGTATGCATATGCATACTATAGAAGCAACAACAGAAGAAGATTTAGATATTATAGAAGAAGAATTAAAACAACATGGTTTTATAGTAAATCCTTCATAGAAGAAAAGAAATATTTATATAAATGAAAGAAAAAGCCAACATTGCGATGTTTCACAGTGTTGGCTTTTTCTTTAGCATGGAAAGGTTTATAAAGTGTAAAGTTAAATGTTTGACTACTGTCATGACACATGCTATTATGTATACAAAATTATATGAAGCTTAAGGGAGGAAATGATATGGATAATACCAGTAAATGGCGTATTTATGGTAAGAAGTTTGTAAATCGCTATTTAATAGATGGATTAAGTGGCATGGCACTAGGGCTTTTTGCAACTTTGCTTATTGGAACGATTATCAAGCAAATTGGTTCTTTTATGCCAAATCTATGGTTGGGCCAATTTTTAATACAACTTGGACAGATTGCAACAGTACTTACAGGTGTAGGCATTGCTGTAGGCGTAGCTCATAATCTAGGTGCAAGTAAACTTGTGTTATATTCAAGTGTGCTAAATGGTATTATTGGTGCTTATGCAACCAAGGTATTGGCAGGTACTTTAATTACAGAGGGGGGAATATTATTAAGCGGACCGGGAGATCCAGTAGGTGCATTTGTTGCAGCTGTCATCGGGGTTGAGGTTGGCAGACTGGTATCAGGTAAGACGAAGTTAGATATTTTATTAACACCAGCAACAACAATTTTAGCTGGTAGCTTCATAGCCCTTGCAGTAGGACCTACTCTTGCTAGTTTCACAACAATGTTAGGGAATTTCATTGCGAGTGCCACAGAACTTCAGCCATTTTTCATGGGAATAGTTATTTCGGTAGCCATGGGAATCTTTTTAACACTGCCAATTAGCTCAGCGGCTATTGGGGTAATATTGGGATTATCAGGTATTGCAGCAGGTGCAGCTACAGCTGGATGCTGTGCGCAGATGGTAGGTTTTGCAGTGATGAGTTATAGAGAAAATAAAGTTAATGGTCTTATCGCACAAGGTGTAGGAACATCGATGCTTCAAATGCCTAATATTATTAAAAATCCTAAGATATGGTTACCACCGATATTAGCAAGTGCCATTACAGGACCACTTGCTACGGTAGTATTTCATTTGGAAAATGTACCAGCTGGCTCAGGTATGGGAACCTCAGGTCTCGTAGGACCTCTGTTGATGTGGCAAACGATGATTGAGCAAGGAGCCAATGGTAGCATTTTACTAGTACAGATTTTGTTGATTTGTTTTGTTTTACCAGGTGTATTAACCTGGGGCTTTGCGATGATACTTCGCTCACAAAATTGGATTAAAGAAGGCGATTTAACGCTTAACTTATAAAAGATTATAATACCTCCAGAGACAATACTTCATACCAGAAGAAATAGTATCTGCCATGCGCATAACTAAAGAAAGTCTGGTGTTTTGAAGCACAACCATATTCATAAGGCTACTAAAATTTACAATGCCTGTAATATGAAGATGTCCTACTGGAGGTAATTCTTTTTTAACGCCTGCGCCTGGTGTAATGGCACCTTCTCCAATAGTTAGGCAACCTACATTATTAGCAGCACCTAAACAAGCATCAATAGCTAATATAAGCGCATTTTGATGCTTCTTTAAAATAGATTCTAGGGTCTCTTCTAGGTTTTTAGCGTGTACGGGTTCATCTAAGGTTCCGTATAATGTGACCTTCTCTTCATGTAAATCTTTAAGCTTGTATCCTACTAAAGGACCAAGGCTATCTCCTGTTGCCCGATCTGTTCCTATACATACAATTACCAACTCATCATTATGGTAGGGCAAATAAGTGGCAAGGTAACTATGAAGCTCGTTGCAAAATATGCTAAAATGATTTGCTTCATTAATGTTGATGTATAGGGGGGAGGTCTTGTTACTCCACTCAGAATTCATTCGTTATCACCACTTTCACAATCTATTGTTATAGTTTGCCACTTTTTCTAGGATTTATTTACCACTTTTATTAGAATTTCTTACAAACTTTCTTGAAGCCAATAAAATCAATACTTTTAAAAATTAAATTTTACTAGTAATAATTTTTGTATCGTTAAAAGGTATATACTCCTATCAAATTTATCCACTAAAAAATATAAAATATTTGTGTACTTATAGAAATAAAACGTATATTACGTTACAAGTTGGTAAAAAAAGTAAAAAAAGTTTTAAAAAAGGAAATAAAAAAACTGAATTTATCGACACTAAAGATTAAAATATTTAAGCACCTTATAGTATCCTTTAGGAAATGGATATAATGGATAAAAATGGAAGGGGAATACTTATGGGAAAAATATCTTATAGACCAAAAAAGAATCAAGGTAATAAGGATAATAAAAATGATCAGGACATGTATTTTAACAAGGATAGCCATGTAGAAGAACAACCTAAAATAGATGAAGTACAAGAAGAAGTCATGCATGAAGAAAATGATGCAGTTAACTTTTTAGATCAATCTGAGTCATTAGAGCAAGAAACAGTAGCTACAGAATATGAAGAGGTTACTGAAGGCGTGGAAGAGATTGAAGCTAGCGGCATGAGAGAGATTCCTAATAAAAGTAGACGTGAGAAGAAAAAGCTAGACAATGTAAAAATGGTTGGAGATATGGACTGTGAGTACCATATTTATATGGAAGATTATGTTTATACATATATTTATCAATATGCTTATGCAGATTTATCAAAAGAAAATGCAGCGATACTTATTGGTGAAGTTTATCTAGATAGTAAAGAAGCAATGATTACGGGGATGATTCCAGTAGATGCTGCAAAACTTACAGATGGCAGTGAGTGGATTAATCTAGATGTTGTCAATGAGATAGAAGAAATTAGAAAGCAGTACTTCCCAGATCAAGATATCATTGGATGGCTTCATATGCAGCCAGGTTATGGTACGATGCTTACAATGAAAGAACTTAGAGAACATAGAAGTGTTTTTGAAGGAGCAGGCAGTGTGTTTATGTTAGTAGATGCACTTAATAAGGTTGAAACAGTTTATGTCTATGAAGATGATGAACTAAAAGAACAAAGTGGATACTGTATGTATTATGAACCTAATGAACCTATGCAAAAATATATGGTAGAACATCCTTTTGCTAAGAAGGAGACAGAAGAAATAAAGGATACGGTAGTTAATCAATTTAGGGAGATTGGTAAGATAAGAAAAGAAGAATATTTACAGAAGAAAAATATGAGTTTTACAATTATGGCAGCAGCAGTTATTTTAGTGGCATTAACTGGTGTAATCGTACGTATGAATGCTACAAAAAATATACAAGATAACAAGGCAGCAACTGTTATGTCAAATGCTATTGATGATAACGCCACTAGCTCTGATATTAATGGTATCCTTGTACAACCTAATGATGCTTTAGGAGAAGAAGTAGGTGAGGCTGATGTTTCTAATACAGATGATTCAAGTGAAGATGCAACACAGGCAGATGAAAAAGAGACTAATTCAAATGTAGTTGATGCGAATGGACAAAGCGAACAAGAAGATAAAGAAGAAGTACCAACAATCTCTCAAGAAGAAGTAGTAGGAGATACAGAAACTGAAGATAAAAAAGAGGAAGTACAGCCAGTCAAAGAAGCTGATGAAGTAAGTACTGCACAAACAGATACAAAAGCAGCAAGTGATACGGAATATGATATTTATGTGGTGAAACAAGGGGATACATTAGCCAATATAAGTTATGATAAATATGGTGATGCTAAAAAATCATTAGAAATTGCTAAAATTAATGGTTTAGATAGCACTAACAATATTTATGTTGGACAAGAGTTGAAAATGCCCAAAAAATAAAGAAAAGTATTTAAAATTAAACAATTTACTGTACAAATTGTCTGCAAAAAGTGTATTATAAGAGGAGGAAAGAGTTCAAATTAGGAGGTATCATTGTGAACAATCGACCACTAAAGTGTTTGTTTGTATCAAGTGAGGTTGTACCATATGCTAAAACTGGTGGTTTAGCAGATGTTGTAGGTGCATTACCTAAGAAGTTACGTGAGCGAGGAATAGATGCTAGAGTAGCGATGCCATACTATCAACGTATAAAAGGAAAGTTTTTTGAACATGATAAACATTTTTTAACAAGTTATGATGTTTATTTAGGGTGGCGTGTACAAGGCGTTAGCTTGTATTTTGATGACTCTATCGTACCTACTTACTTCTTAAAGAATGATACATATTTTTCAAGAGATGAATTGTACGGATATCAAGATGACTATGAACGTTTTGCCTTTTTCTGTAAGGGTGTACTTGAAATGTTACGTCATATTGATTTTATGCCCGACATTATACAATGCAATGACTGGCAAACAGGACCATTATGTTTATTACTCAAGGATATGTACAGTAGAGACACCTTCTTTTCTAGAATTAAGACAATATACACCATTCATAATTTAAAGTATCAAGGTTTATTTGGCAAAGAAGCCTTGGATGTTTTGGAACTTTCAAATGATTATATGAGTCCAGAACGCATTGAGTATCATGGTGCAGTAAGTTATATGAAAGCAGGACTTATTTATTCTGATAAAATTACTACAGTTAGTCCGACATATGCCGAAGAAATCAAGACTTATGAATATGGATGTGGACTCGATCGCTTATTAGGTGAGAAGTTATATTATAAAATTGAGGGGATATTAAATGGCATAGATTATGATTTATATAATCCGGAGACAGACCCTCATATTTATGTCAATTATAATGAAAAAACATTAGATAAAAAGAAGGAAAATAAATTAGCTTTCCAAAGAGAATATGGCCTAGAAGAAAGAGATTGTATGCTGATAGGTGTTGTTTCACGAATTACAGATCAAAAAGGGTTTGATTTAATGAAGCAGCAAGTCTATGATACTTGGGTAATGGACAAGATTATGGAGTTAGATGTGCAGTTTGTCATATTAGGAACAGGCGAAAAAGAATATGAAGATATGTTTAAGTACTTTGCAAATAAGTATAAAAAGCGTGTGTGTGCATTCTTAACCTTTAATGAACCATTAGCACAAAAGATATATGCATGCAGTGATATATTTTTAATGCCGTCCCTATTTGAGCCTTGTGGCTTAGGACAACTTATAGCTATGCGTTATGGAACAATTCCTGTAGTTAGAAAGACGGGTGGATTAAAGGATACTGTAATTCACTATAACAGTCAGACAAAAGAAGGGACAGGTTTTGAGTTTGAAGATTGTTCTGGCTATTGGATGTATAAAAAAATTGAAGAGGCTTATAATTACTATAATGTCAAAGGGCAGGAAGACTTCAAACAAATGCAGCACAATGGCATGAATGCAGGTTTTTCTTGGGATGATGCAGCTAAAAAGTATGAAAGAGTATATCATTCCTTAGTACGTTAAGAAAAATAGCTTATAACCTAGAAGGCTAATCTAATATAGAAGGACTACTATACTAAGGAAGGTAGTCCTTTTATGCTGGAATAATTTAGGCACATTTTTCTGCACCTTATTGACTTTTACTTTGAATTAACAATAGAGTAGTGTATGATAAAGTCATAAGTAGTAATTAGAGGAGGCAGTAAGATGGCTAAGAAAATAAAGCGAGGGCCAATTAAACCGACTACTTTGGTATTAGTCCTTATCATAATAGGTATAGTGGGGTATATAGGTGCAAGTAGATTAGGGGGATTTTCATTAGCAAGTGGTACGGTGAACTTAAGTGAAAGTAAAGATATCATAACGCTAGATATAAAAGATAATGATTATATTGGTTTAAATAGTAAGCAGATTATTAGAATTAATCGAGATGGTATTACAGCATATGACTTAGAGGGGTATGAAATTTGGTCAGATACATTGAGTGCCAATAACTATATTGTAAAACAGAGAGAGCCATACATAGCAGTAGGGACTAAAGATGGGAGACAAATTTCTTTATTTAATACGAAGGGAAAAGTAACGGATATTGTCTGTGATAATAAGATTACTTACTTTTCAGTCAATGAACAAGGTGGAGTGAGTGTAATTCAAGACTTAGAAGGCGGCAATATGGTAGCAGCCTATGATGTGAATGGTCGATACTTAGGTGGCATGGTGAGCTATACTAAGATGGAAGGATATCCAACTAATGTAGAATTGTCCCCAGATAATAAGTTATTAATTGTAAGTTACTTAAAAACAGATGAACCCGTTTTAACTTCTTCGATTAGAGCTATAGCAATGCAGCAAAGTAGCGATGAAGAAGGAGAAGGTGTCAAGTATGGTTTTATGGAGAAGGATAACTTGATTTATGAAATAGAGTTTATCAAAGATAATGTTTGGGTAGGCGTTGGTGATAAAAAAATAACCTGGTATGATTTAGGTGGAAATGAAATAAAGAGCATTACAAACATAAATTCTGTTTTTAGACCATACTTATACAAAAGAAGCAGTTATGGGGATGGATTCTTGCCAATAGTTGCAACTGATAATGCCGCGGCTAGTATCATTCATCGTAAGGATAAACTTACTTTTTGGGATGCAAAAGGTGCAAAAACATTTGAAACAGATTTACAAGTAGCAGCAGATTATATTTATGCAGATAGCAGAGGCGTTATAGTAGGTGCAGGAAACCAATTTGCTGGCTATAACAAAATAGGTACTCAAATATTTTCATACAAAAGCAGCGTTGATGTAAATAAAGTGTTTTATTTATCAGAGAGTAGAAAAGGGATTGCCGTTACAAAAGAAAAAGTAATGTTATTAACACCAAAAAGAAAGGTGGGATAAAATGTTAGATCTTTTTATTTTAGTTGTATTATTGATATTTGCATTTGTTGGAAGCAAGAGAGGTTTAATAGATACAGCACTGACGTTTTTCAGCTCATTAGGGGCATTGATTTTATCATTTATCATTTATCCTGTCATAAATGTCATTTTAAAGATGACGCCACTTTATCTACATATTAATGAATGGATAAATAATAGAATAAGTGCGATTAATTTTGGTACGGGTGTTCAAGCACAAGGACACGCTATTATAGAAAATATTACATGGTTACCAGAATTTGTGGGTGAGGCATTAGTAAGAAACAATAATACAGAAGTTTACAAAGTATTAGGTGCTCAAAATGTAGTAGATTATGTTAGTATATCAATTACGAATATAGTTATTTCCATGTTAGCAGTACTTATCACATGGTTTATTTTAAAATGTGTTTTAGTAGGTAGTTTACGTATGGTAGGCAATATGGTGGCTAAATTACCGGTTATTTCTAGCTTTAATCATTTGGGCGGTTTTTGCATAGGGCTTATAAAAGGACTACTTACATTTTGGATTGTGACACTGATTATACCATGCATTATAGCTATTCCTGCATATCAAGATTTCGAAACATATATACAAACGAGTATATTATTCAAATGGTTATATGAAAATAACTTAGTGGTACTAGCATTGCAACAGTTATTTTAAAGTAAAAATAGATAGATGCATATTTTAGCGTATGAGCTAACTTCTAGATATGTATGGGAGAACGAAAAAAATTAATTAGATATTGTTAGAGAAAAAGAGTTGTTGTGAAACTATTTGACTAGTTTCACAACAGCTCTTTTGTATTTTGAAAGTAACTTATTAACTTTTTTTCACTTATGTGCTCGGAATAGAAATAGACACTTGGTACTATTTTGCAATCCCCTCTTTTGGTGATTTTAAGCTTAAGGGAGATGGTATTCTTGGCTTTGTGATATGAAAAAAATTGTACCGTAATAATAAGTAGTGTAATGATACAATTCAAATGTATGGATACAAAGTTTAAAGAAAATATAAATTAATCTAAAAATATTTTCTTAACTTAGAAAACATGCTAAGATATCATTAATTTCTAGGAAAAATAGATTAAGTGTATCGATACAATGGAAAGTATATTATAAAATAGAGGGAGAATATAAAATGAGTGATAGATTAGAATTAAATAAGAACTTAGCACAAATGTTAAAAGGTGGCGTCATTATGGATGTTGTTAATCCAGAAGAAGCTATTATTGCAGAAAAAGCAGGCGCAGTAGCTGTTATGGCATTAGAACGTGTACCATCTGATATTCGCAAACATGGTGGAGTGGCAAGGATGTCCGATCCTAAAATGATTAAAGAAATTCAAGCAGCAGTAAGTATTCCTGTTATGGCAAAGGTGCGTATTGGTCATTTTGTAGAAGCACAAATTCTTGAAGCTTTAGAAATTGATTATATTGATGAGAGTGAAGTTTTAACACCTGCAGATGAAGATTATCATATCAATAAACATGACTTTAAAGTGCCTTATGTATGTGGAGCACGTAATTTAGGAGAAGCACTTAGACGTATTGGAGAAGGTGCATCTATGATTCGAACAAAAGGAGAAGCTGGAACAGGAAATGTAGTAGAAGCTGTAAGACATATGCGTACAATGAATAGAGATATTGCCAGAGTAGTAGGCGCAACACCAGAAGAGCTTATGACTATTGCTAAAGAACTAGGTGCACCATATGATCTTATCCTTTATGTAAAAGAAAATGGAAAGTTACCAGTTGTTAATTTTGCAGCAGGAGGAATTGCAACCCCAGCAGATGCAGCGCTCATGATGCAACTTGGTGCTGATGGAGTATTTGTAGGGTCAGGGATATTCAAATCATCAGATCCAGAACAAAGAGCACGTGCCATCGTAAAAGCAACAACATATTATAATGATCCAAAAGTATTGGCAGAAGTATCAGAAGGTTTAGGAGAAGCAATGGATTCATTAGATATTCGTCAGCTTGATGAGAAACAACTTTATGCTACAAGAGGGTGGTAAAATGAAAAAGGTAGGCGTCTTAGCACTACAAGGAGGCGTAGAAGAACATCTTCAAATATTAAGTCAAATAAAAGGGGTAGAACCAATTAGCGTAAAATATTTAGAAGACCTAAATAATATAGAAGGACTTATTATCCCAGGAGGGGAAAGTACAACGCTAGGAAAACTACTTACTATATTTAATATGTTAGAACCTTTAAAGGAAAAGATTAATGAGGGGCTACCGATATGGGGGACTTGTGCAGGAATGATTCTTTTAGCAAAACAGATTGAAAATGATACAACAAAGCATTTAGGTGTCATGGATATTACTGTTAGAAGAAATGCATATGGCAGACAGCTAGGTAGCTTTGAAACAAAAGCAGTTATAGAAGAAGTAAGTCAAGAACCGATACCACTAGTATTTATTAGAGCACCTTATGTAAGTGAAGCAAATGAAAATGTAGAGATACTACTAAGAGTAGACGGTAAGATAGTAGCGTGCCGAGAAGATAATATGTTGGCAACAGCGTTCCATCCAGAGCTTACAAAGGATAAACGTTTTCATGAATATTTTGTGAGAGAGTTTGTTAATTAAGAAAGTAAAAACAGAGTAAAAACTGCTAATGAAAACGAAGGTTTTAGTAGCAGTTTTTACTCTGTTTTGTATAAAAATTAATGCAAGAATTAAGGCGGGGGAGAAGGTGAAAATATGACATATAATAGGGTGTAGAAGTAATGAAATAAAAAATGAAAAAAAGTTAAAAAAAGTGATTGACAGTTATCAAGTGACATGATAATATAATACATGTCGCTGAGGCAATGAGCTTCACGAACAACAAAAATGAACTTTGAAAACAAAATAGTAATCATATAAACCAGTCGATTCGTTAAAGTCTTTTAAAAAGACGAGAATCAGTACAACTTTAGTACTAAGTAATTTAG